>CAJXMY010000165.1 GCA_913056435.1 uncultured Hyphomonadaceae bacterium
GAAGCTCGGCACCGTCTTGCGGGCTGATGGGCTGGCCGCGGCCGCCATACCAGAGAGAGAAGAGACTGAAGCCGCCTGCGAGAAGCGCGATCCAGAGGGCTTTGATCAGCGTCGGGGTTGAGGAGGTGTGCCGCATATCCGGTTCCATGTCGATCTTTCGTGATAATGGCACCTGTCGTGCTGAAAGAGAAGCCCGCATCGGCTGGTGTGGCCATGGCCGTGCCGTCACACATAAAGAGGAGGTGTGGCAAAAGCCCCGGGGTCTGAAGGCAAGACAGGGGCATCCAGACTCCGCTGTGCCGCCGCTTTGGGGCCGCAGAAAGTCCGGGTGTCGGGGCTTCCAAATCCCTGCCTGGTCCGGGGGATAAGCACCGGGATAGCCGGACCCTGATCGAGGGCTGGCGCGTGCCGTTTTCAGCTGGGGCTCGTCCCGGCGATCAGGCCCTGCAGCATGAGCTTCACCGTCTCTGTGGCCGCCTCTCTGGACATCTTCTGATCCTGTCTCAGCCGACGCCAGGTTGCAAAGGACAGGGTCACCTCCAGCGCCGCGAACATCTTCGGATCGGCCGTGACCTCCTCGGGCAGGATCGCTTTCAAGGCAGCACGGTGGGTTTCGACGTCACGGTCATACTGTTTGCGCAGGACATCGGAGTCGACCGAGCGCAGGCTCATGCAGACCTTCATCGGGAAGACACTCTCATAGATCTCGGCCCGTTTGTCAGCGGCTTCCAAAATGCGGTCGCGCCAGGTGTGCGCTTCATAGGGCGCGAGAATCTTCGGCATGATCGCGGTCTCAAGCTCTTCGGTCATCTCCAGATAGATGCTTTCCATGTCCTCAAAATGTCGGAACACGGTTCTCAGGCCGACATTGGCGCGCTCCGCGACCGCGGCGGCGGTCGGCGACATATTACCTTGCGACAGCAGGTCAAACAGGGCTTCAATGATGCGACGCCGGCTTCGCCCGCTGCGCTGACGCCGGCCATCCTGAGAGAGGATTTCGAATTTGGGCCAGGGGCTTTCGGGTTTGGTGATGACACTCATATCGGGCTCGACTTGGTTATCCTTCGAAGGGATAAGATAAACCCAAATGCGAATAATGGAATGAACACAAGTGTGGTGTAAGCTTCCGGCGGGTGATGGTCGCCACTCTTCGGCCCCCAGAAGTGCCAACAATGGAGTATGCGCTCAATGGTCAGCAGGCCCAGAGCGAGAGGAGTCAGGGGCCGGTATCGGACGAGAATGGTCAGCAGGATCAGGCCCCAGACAAGCTGGGTGACCCCTGCCCAGGCCATGAGGTTGACGACCCGGCGCCCCTGTGCGCTTTCCAGGTCGAGACCCATGCCTGCAATCAGGTTCGCCCCCCCATCTGGCAGGAAGGTGTGGATACAGGCCGGTCCGATGGTGGTCAGGACAGCGAAGCCGAGAATCACGAGCGCGGCACTGGACCCCTGATAGTCAGCATTCGTTGAGGGGGGAAAGAGCGCCATTCAGATCCCCTGCCTCAGTTTTGCCAGATGACATATTCATCTTCGGCCGTCGTCATCTGATCCACCGTCTTATCAATGGCTGTTGGGCCCGCCAGCTTGTAGGGATAGAGGGGGCCGACTGAATCGGCATGGTGGGCGTCAAGCAGGGCCTGCAATTCCGCGACCTTTTCGGGGCGGACGTCGACCAGATTGGTCTGCTCGGTCGGGTCGGTCCCAAGATCAAACAGCCAGACCTTGTTCTGGACCCCGTCAACCTGCAACTTCCAGTCGCCGGCGCGAACCACGCGGTAAAGGCCGGATTGCCAGAAAATGGCATCATTCGGGCGCTGGATCAGGCCTTCTCCAGTGGCTTCAGACAGGATATTCCGCCCGTCAATGATACGGTCGTCTGGCAGGTCGGCCCCCACCGCGGCCGCGAGCGTTGGCAGCAGGTCAATATGGGCCACAGGTGTATCGACAATGGTGCCGGGGGCAATCTTTGCGGGCCATTTGACGAACATCGGGACACGGATGCCGCCTTCAAACAGGGTGATTTTCCAGCCCCGATAAGGGGCGTTGACCTCGGGCAGCCCGATATAGCCGGCACCGCCATTATCGCTGCTAAGAACGACAATGGTATTGTCAGCAAGGCCCTCCGCCTCGAGCTTGTCCATGACGCGGCCGACGCTGCGGTCCAGAGCCCGGATCATGGCTGCATAGACCCGAAGCCGGTGCGGTTCCAGATCCCCGACGGCCTCATAATCCTCGACGGTCGCCTGCAGGGGCGTATGGGGAGCCCAGTGGGCGAGGTAGAGAAAGAAGGGGCGGTTGCGATTGGCCTCGATGACCTTAAGGCTTTCATCGGTCCACCAGTCGGTCAGATAGCCACCGGGTTCAAAGGCCGGTCCGCCATTGAAGGTGGCCGCATAGGACATGGCCGCCCAGAGGAATTTGTCGATCGGGTCAAAGTCGAGCTTCGCATTGACCACGCCGGGATCATCTTCGGGCAGGAACAGCCCGCTCCGCATCAGCAGGCTTTCATCGAAGCCCTGTGCATTGGGCAGAAAATCAGCCCGCATGCCCAGGTGCCATTTCCCAATATGGACGCTGTGATAGTCCTGATCTTGCAGAAGTTCTGCAATGGTGATTTCAGACCCGGGCAGTCCCTGATCTGCATAGGGCAGGCCGTCTCCGTCGAGATCCGGATTGAGGACGCTGTCGGGCAGAGCTCCGTCATCCATGCTGTTTCCAATCACGGAGATCACATTGCTCATACCGTCCGGCGTGGGGGTGAACTCGAACCCAGTGCGGGTGGGATAGCGCCCCGTCATCAGCATGGCCCGGGAGGGGGCACAGGTGCCGGTGCCGGAATAGGCTTGCGTGTAGATCGCGCCCTCTGCGGCGAGGCGGTCAATATTTGGGGTGGGGACCTGTCCGCCGGCCACCCCTCCGCCAAAGGTGGAGAGGTCATTATAGCCGAAATCATCCAGCAGGATAACGACAATATTCGGCGGGCGTTCCGAGGCCGGTATCGTCGCCTCGCTGGGCCCCTGTTGCCACACAACCGGCTGATACAGCGCGGTCTCCACGCGATTGGCTTCGGCACGGTTCAGAACAATATGGGTCAAAATCGCGGCGCGATTGACCCAGGCCAGAAGGCCGCCCCCGACAATGGCGGCAAGGGCTGCGAGAATGATTTTCTTCCACATGATCCTACCCTCCTATTGAAAGAGCGTCTCGCAGCCTGATCCGCGGATCAGGGCCGCGACGGCCCCACGTTCATTGTCTGACATCCGGGCATAATCCTCGCGCAGCCAGCCAAGGCTTTTCGCCTGATATTTGAAGACCGGCTGTGTCCAGACCCGTCCGTCGATCTCGGTGTCGAACGTCTCTGCGCCGGCCAGAATGGCCTCTGCATTTGCAATCATGGCCGGGGCGTAGGTCCGTCCGATTTCTTCCAGAAGCGGGGTCAGAGCGTGCTGGGCCTCATCGGCGCTGAACCAGTCTTCCTCTGTGGGGTTCAGGCCTGAGAGGTCCTCCATCCGGTCGATCCAGGCCCTCACGCGGTGGGAGAGCCTGGTGGTCACCGCAGCCGAGGTCGGCTCCACGATCCCCAGCTGGGTCATTTGGCCGTAAATGGCAAAGTCGGCAGACGAGGGACGCCCCCCCAGGACATAGCCTTTGCGTTGGATCAGGGCGTCAAGGATCTCTACCAGCCGCGCATAGGAGTCTTCAATGGTCGCGGCTGTGACCGGATTGGACCCGACGACGTAGAGGCGTTCGATCTGGCGCTTGGCAAAATAGTCACTGAACTGCTGTGCCTGCTCTTCGTCGACGGTCGTCCTATTCCAGAAGACCAGAAGGGGGGCGGCATTTTTCCAGTCGGCTTCGTGGGCCCAGCGGAAATGGAACATCGCCTTGGTCAGCCATTCATCGGCATAATCTTCGATCAGGTCATTGATGAATTTGAGGGTCGGGTCCGGCGGGATGACGGAGCGGTCGTCATAGTCGGCCTCGAGGCGCCGGATGATGGGCGTGGAGTCGGTGACCGGGACCAGAGCTCCATCTTCGCCGTCAGGAAAAAAGAAGGTGGGCAGAAGCCGGACTTTCGGTTCCGGATAGCCCTCCGGAATTGCACCAGCGCCCCAGAAGATTGAGTAGGGGATATGGCGGTAACGCAGGACCCCAATCATTTTGCGTGTGTAGGGCGATCCCGGCGCCCCGGTTAGTTCAAGCCGACGGGGGGGGGTCGTCATGCCTTCTGGCCTCCCTTTTTCTTATATTTGGCAGTTTTAATGCCATAACAATAAGCAAGCAAGAAAAAACATTTCAGCGGCGTGATGCAAAGGCTTTGTACGCCCCTAGCCTGCTCTTTTGAGGCGGCTTAGGACATCGTGGGGCGCAGGCTTTCGCTTGTCTTGCTTAAATATAAGAATTAAGATTCAAGAACTTAGAATAGACTTGTTCGCCCTAAAGCGGAGGCGCCATGCAATCGAGGCCAGTCTCTGGAGCCGTTTCACATGTATAAACCCGAACCCAGTCCACCAGTAATTGGTTTGGAAACGACGAAGGATCGAACGTGTTTTCGTTGACATTCTCCGGCCAATTTCCACCAACCGCCAGATTAAACATCAGATAGAAATTGCGATCAAAGGGCGCCAGATCATTTCCGGCGGCCTCGGCCGAGACAGTGAACCAGTCATTCTGGTTTACAGAAAAAAAGTGAACATCATCGACGAACCAGTTCATCCGCCCTTCGCCCCACTCAACAGCGTAAACATGGTAGCTTTCATCGGGTTGCGCTGCACCCGGTAGTGTATAGCTTGACCCTGTTCGCGAATTGGCGGGCCAAGCATTACCGTAGTGAATTGTTCCGTGTAAGCGATTTTCCGATGTTCCACCCTGGCAGTCCCCACATGAGGCTCCCAAGTTGACCGCTTCCATAATATCAATCTCGCCGGAGAGCGGCCAACCGCCATAAAAATCTTCGGCAGATAACATCCAGAAAGCAGGCCATGTTCCCTGTCCGGCCGGAAGTTTCACGCGGGCAGCAAATCGGCCATATTTCCAGTCCGCAAGGCCGCGGGTTCTGACTTTACCGGATGTGTAGGGCTTGGAGCCTTGCTCCGTGCTGTTTCGTTCCTCCGGATAAAGAGGTCCTGTGAATTCTTCCTCCACGGCGATGAGCCGTAGTAGCCCGTTCACCAGCTGAACGTTGGTATCTCTGTCGGTGTAGCATTGGCGTTCATTATTGCCGCCGCCCCAGCAGGACTCCTCGGGTGCCCACTTCGTCCGATCGAGTTCCGTACCCTCAAATTCATCCGACCAGACCAGCTGCCAGCCCTTGCCTTGGGGAAGATAATCGTGGCCATCGGGTGCTGCGGCTGGGACTG
>CAJXMY010000166.1 GCA_913056435.1 uncultured Hyphomonadaceae bacterium
TTGGACGAACCAGGATCACGAAAACGCCGCCAAGCGAAATGGCTGCGCCGGTAATCAACTGCAGCGTCAGAACTTCCTGCAACAGGACCACGCTCAGAATGACGCCCCAAACCGGGGTCATAAGCGTCAACGGCGAGATCAGCGAAACATCATACTTCTTGATCAGGGTGTAGAAACCACCATGGCCAAAAACACTGACGCCGAGGACGGCAAAGGCTGTTGCGGCCCAGACCCAGACGCCCCCATCGACAAACCGGCTCCATCCGGCTGCCTCGCTTTCCACCAGACCCGACAACGCAAAGAGGGGCGCGAAACTCAAAAGGCCAATCCAGGCCTGCATCTGCAGCGCGGATATGGGGGGCATTTTTTTCATCAGGACCCCGGCTCCGGAGGCAATCGCTGCCGCGGCCACGACGTAGAGCAGGCCCAGAGTAAAGTTGAACTTCTCAGGATCAAAGGCAATGAGAACCGCCCCGGCAAAGGCCAGCATGATGCCCAGCCCACGGCGCCAGCCGATGGTTTCTCCTAAAAAAGCCATGCTTAAAAGGGTCGAGAAGGGCACACCTAGCTGCCCGACCACCGAAACCGCGCTCGCCTCGGCCCTGGCGAGGCCCAGAAAAAGAAAGGTGAAGTGGATCGCCCCCATGCCCATCGCGATCAGGAACAGGGTTCCAAGATTGCGGGGCAGGGGTCGCAGACACCAGAACAGGACCAGAGCGATGCCGAGAAAACGAAGCCCCGCAAAAAAGATGGGGGGGAGCCCGGCATCAAAAATCACCCAGCGGGTGACCACAAGGTTCAGTCCCCAGACAAAGCAGATCACCGAGAGAAGCAGGAAGTCCTTAAACTGCATTCTTCCGCCTATCAGGCTTTGCCGCTTCTTGCACACCAAGAAATGACTCGTGTGCCTGTTTCAGGCCGCCGCCTTGGCCAAAGCGAGAAACAGGGCTTTCGTGGCCGCCTCCGCCAGTCCCCCACCACCAGGAGACTTGGCGGCTGCCTCCAAACCGTGAATGCGCTCCATCAGCCTCAGAAGGCGCGGAACGGGCCATTTCCGTAAGCGCTGTTCAAAAGCAGGCCAGTCTGACTGGAAAACCGGCGGCTTTAGCTTCATACCAACATTGCCCTCACCTCCGCGGCGCAAGGCATGAGCGGCCAGCATCCGCGCCGCCTCGAGTTCGAACTGCCGAAGCAGGCCGATGGGGGAGCCCCCCGCATCCATGACACGATCGAGCTCAGCCTGCGCGGTGTCGACCTGTCCGGCCAATGCCTGAAAAATGGCGGCTCGACTGCTCTCATCGGCATTCGTCTCACACAGGGCCCGAATGTCCGCGGTGCTGATGGGGCGACCCAGTCCCATGCCATACAGAGCGAGTTTCTCCATCTCGGCATTGGCAAGGCTCCGGTGACCCGGTAGCCCCCCGACAAAAACGGACAAGGCATCCGGCGCGATCTGCAGGCCATTCTGATCCAGAAAGGCCCTCACCCGCTCCGCAATATCTGAGGCACTGTCTGCAAAGACATGCAGGGCCGTCACCCCCGGCGCCGACTCAAACGCCGTCCGGATCTTAGATCGCACCTTTAACGGACCGCTCATAACGACCAAAAAGGCCGCAAGGCGGTCGGGACCTTCTGCCGCGAGGGCCAGCACGTCCTTTAAAATCGGTGCAAGCTTGTCCCCCGATGTCCGCAGCCTCAATATTGTCTGTTCCCCCAACAGGGAACGGGCCTCGAGGGCATCAAAAAGCATCTCCGGGGTACGTCGGACATCGTCTTCGTCCAGAGTGCGAACGCTGCTGGGCCCGATGGCTTGCCAGGCCCTGATCAACGCCCCAGCCGTATCGCCCACCACACCCTCATCTTCCCCAAAGACAAGGGCAAGTTTCTGTTTCAGGTCCGGAGACTGCGCATAGCTGAGCGCCGCACCGCCTTGCCTTTTCATTCCAGGCTGGCCGCTTTAATCCGCAAATCGTCAATCAGGCGCTGAGCAAGAACCGCCATGGCACGGTCCTGCGCATCGATCTGTGCCGGAATATCCGCAAAAGGCGAGTCTGGAACCTGAAAGCTGGAGGCGGCCTCGACCGAACCCCTCAACTCGCGGTCGTCAAAACGAAGGATATAATCAGCCCGCACAATCACATCCGTTCGCGTAGCCGCTTCATCGGGCTGAAGCGCAAGACGATCGAGCTGCTGAACCAGGCTGACGCTCAACTGTCCCGGGGCGTCGATGCCGGGCAGACCGACAGACAAACGCTCAATCAGTCGCTGCCGCAGACTGTGTCCGGCGCGTCCGTCAATCTGGTCGACCTCAATCAGACCTGCGCCAGCACCGGTTGCATAAAGCGGTGTAAAGCCGCAGCCCGCGAGGCCCAGAAGAAGACAGGCAATCAGAAACTGTTTCATACCGCCACGATATTCACGATCCGCCCGGGAACCACAATCACTTTCTTGACCGCTTTGCCCTCGAGGTGGGGCTTTAGCTCAGGGAGAGCCAGCGCTGCGGCCTCAACCTCAGTTGGCACCGCCGCTTTGGAAACTGTGAGTTCGGAGCGCCGTTTGCCATTGACCTGAATGGGCAAGGTCACGGTATCTTCGACCAGCAAGGCAGGCTCGACTTCCGGCCAGGCCGCCGCCGAAACGAGCCCTTCCTGCCCGAGTTTTGCCCAGCATGCTTCGGCCAGATGGGGCATGAAAGGGGTCAGACAACGCGCCAGCATGCTGGCACTTTCCAGCCGGGCGTCCCGGACGCCTGGACCCAGTTGCTCTGCTTTCTTGAGCTGGTTGACCCAGTCATGAATTGCCGCGATCGCCGAATTGAACCGGAATTCCTCAATCGCTGTGTCGACCGCCTGTGTGGCCTTATGCGCCGCCCGGCGAATTTCGAGCGCGCCCGCGTCATTTTCTGCGACGGGTCCGCCCGCCGGATGGGACAGGGCCTCGAACAGGCCCCAGATGCGTTGCATGAACCGGGCGGCCCCCTCGACGCCCGCCTGGGTCCACTCGACATCCCTTTCAGGTGGGCTGTCGGACAAGACGAACCATCTGGCCGTATCGGCACCATAGGCGGCAATGATGGCATCCGGGTCGACCGTATTCTTCTTGGATTTCGACATTTTTTCGACGGGCCCGACCTCGACCGTCGCACCGGTTGCCTTTTCAATAGCAGCCGCCCCGCGAATCTCGACCTCTGCCGGCTGAAGCCATCGTCCATCGGCCGCTTTGAAAGTGGCGTGGGTGACCATGCCCTGCGTGAAAAGCCCCGAAAAGGGTTCTCCGTCGGGCAGGTCCACTTCACCAACATCTCTCATCGCCCGCGAGAAAAACCGCGCATAAAGCAGATGCAGGACGGCATGTTCCACGCCGCCAACATATTGGTCGACCGGCAGCCAGTAGGCCCGTTCCTCCATGTCCGTGGCGCTGGCAAAGCGGGCAAAATACCAGCTGGAGTCATTGAAGGTGTCCAGCGTGTCGGTCTCTCGTTCCGCGTCATGACCGCAAGAGGGGCATGTCGTCGATTTCCAGCGAGGATGGTGGACAAGCGGATTTCCGGGTTTGTCAAAGCTCACATCATCCGGCAGTCGGACAGGCAGATCACCTTCCGGCACGGGAACAATGCCACAATCGGGACAATGGATGACCGGGATCGGGCACCCCCAGTAACGCTGGCGGGAGACGCCCCAGTCACGAAGACGGAAATTGACCTTCCCGGCGCCCAGACCGCAGTCCGACATCGCCTTTATGGCCACCTTTTTTCCGGCATCGATGCTCAGATCATCCCATGACCCGGAATTCATGAGCGTGCCTGGGCCGGTATAGGCCTCGGACATGTGTGCGCCAGACCCGGTACGAACCCAATCAAGCCCGGCATCCGTCTCTGATGCCTCCTCCGCGGCAGCCCCTGTTGGTCTCACCACCGGAAGGATCGGCAAGGCGTATTTGCGTGCGAACTCGAAATCACGCTGATCATGGGCCGGACAGGCAAAGATGGCGCCCGTACCATAGCCCATCAGGACAAAATTGGCGGTCCAGACCGGCAGGGTTTCTCCGGGACGCAAGGGATGCGCGACGCGCAGGCCGGTGTCATATCCGATCTTCTCGGCCTTCTCGATGTCTGCCTCTGATGTTCCCCCCTGAGCGCACTGGGCCCGGAAAGCCGCGAGATCCGGATCAGACTGGGCGAGGTGTTGGGTCAGGGGGTGATCCGGCGACACGGCGATAAAACTGGCACCATGCAAAGTGTCAGGCCGCGTGGTGAAAATTTCCACGCCCCCGTCAAATCCGGCGGGCCCGTCACCGGCCCACTCAAACCGCATCTGCAACCCCTCAGACCGGCCGATCCAGTTTGCCTGCATCGTGCTGACCTTTTCGGGCCAGCGATCCAGAGTTTCCAATTTGTCCAGAAGGTCCTGTGCATACTCGGTAATGCGAAAGAACCACTGGGTGAGATCACGCTGCTCAACCACCGCTCCTGACCGCCAGCCACGCCCATCAATGACCTGCTCATTGGCCAAAACCGTCTGGTCGACCGGGTCCCAGTTCACCTTGGAGGCTTTGCGATAGACAAGCCCTTTTTCAAGAAATTTCAGGAAAAGTCTCTGCTGCTCGCCATAATAATCAGGATCGCAGGTTGCGAATTCACGTGACCAATCAAGCGACAGGCCGAGCTTATGAAATTGTGCTTTCATCGCGGCGATGTTTGCATAGGTCCATTCACCCGGATGGACACCGCGTTCCATTGCGGCATTCTCCGCCGGCATCCCGAAGGCATCCCAACCCATAGGATGCAAGACATTGTAGCCTTTTGCTTTTTTATGGCGGGCAACAACATCGCCCATCGCATAATTCCGGACATGACCGACATGAAGCCTGCCGGAGGGATAAGGAAACATTTCCAAGACGTAGGCCTTGGGTGCGTCTCCTGCCTCTTGCGGCGACAAGGCCCTGAAAAGGTCGGCTTTCGCCCAGATCTCACGCCATTTGGGCTCCGCCACCTGCGGATCATAACGTTCGGACATGGTCCGATCCCCTTTTTCGATGCTGGACTAGTCCTCGAGCTGACTGGCCCGGAGATTCCGCGCTCGTGTCAGAATCGCATTCTCCAATTGCAGACTGGTGCTGCTGTCCACGGCACTGTCGCTCCACTCCTCGCCGACACGCACCTGGCGAAACACTGCGACTTTCACGCCGTCTGCCCGCAGCCGGGAGTCCAGGATGAACACCGTCGCCTTGATCCGTTCATCCGGAATATCGGGATATGTGGTCCAATCATAAATGATGGTGCCACCGAAGGGATCGGCG
>CAJXMY010000167.1 GCA_913056435.1 uncultured Hyphomonadaceae bacterium
CTTAACAACATGCTGATTCTTTTTTTTTTTATTTGGTAGCAAATTTTTCTGATTGGTTTTAGGAAACGATTGAGAGAAGCAGAGGGCATGAGTTTTGGGAATGAGGTGTATCGTGTGACATTTGCTGGTGATGACAAGGACAATCTACCTCTGTTTGGTGCAAAATACGACTTTCATCTGGAGGGTGTTGTGGTAACGGAGGATCAGCTTCTTGGTGCTGCAGATGCGGGTTGGGATGTGCTTGAGGCAGCATTGGACCGAGGACGCATAGCCATTGCCGCGGAGGCTCTGGGATCCGCTCAGGCAGCGTTCGAGCTGACTCTGGACTATCTACAGACCCGCAAACAGTTTGGTCAGCTCATCGGGTCCTTCCAGGCCCTGCAGCATCGGGCTGCGAAGATGTTCACCGCCCTGGAGATGACCCGCTCCTGTGTCGCGGCGGCGCTGAGCGCGGTTGACGAGCAGAGCAATAATGTTCCGGAACTGGCCAGTCTGGCGAAGGCGCAGGCGGCCGAGCTTGTTCACCTCGTCAGCAATGAAACGGTTCAGATGCACGGCGGCATTGGCATGACCGATGCCCATGATTCCGGGCTGTACATGAAACGGGCGCGTGTTCAGGAGGCCCTGCTTGGAGGTGCGAGTTTCCACCGCGACCGCTATGCCAGACTGAATGGCTTCTGAGGCGCGTGCTAGAGTTCGTAGGGGTTGATCTGACCGGCATTTTCGCGCCGGCGGATCACCTCTGACACCACCACCGCGCCGATCATCTTGCCGATGATAAAGACCGTCCAATTGGCCAGATGCAGCATGCTGCCAGGCTCGGCCCCGAGATAAACCTGCTGGGCGAGGTCGGCTCCATACAGGAATAAGGTGGTGTCGATCGGTGCGGCAACGGCGCTCGAGATGAGAATCCGGGTGGACAATTTGTACCGGGTAAATGTGAACAGCAGCCAGTCGAACAGTTCGGAGACGGCAAAAGCGATCCCGGAGGCCAGCGCGATCACTGGCCAAGCATAGAAAAAGGACCAGCCAATGGCGAGGCCCATGCACACCAGAACCTTCTGATGCATCTCCCGCTGGACGAAGTCGCGTACGACGAACACCAGTCCCGTGACCATGGTCATGGGATGCAGGGAGACGCCCTTGGCGAAGGCGCCATTTGGCTCGATCACCTCGACCTCGGGAATGACGCCAAAGGACCAGTTTAGAAAGGGGATCATCGCGACATACAGAAAGGCCCAGTACCGTCCGCCAAGCCGGTGGATGATGTACAGGCTGGCGGCGAGGAGGCTGACGACGCCGACGAACAGAACCGGGCTGGGCAGAAAGCCGAGATAGTCCGGATGCCCATTTGTGATGATGCTCACAAGGCTGTTCAGAAATGTCTGGATCATGTTAGGCCCTCCCGCCGGCCCCATCCTTCATTGAATGGAATGGCGGCGATTGCAATATGACGTGACTTAACTGGGCGAAAGGACTGGGCGTGACGGATCAGGGACACACTGAGATTTCGGTTGCGATGATTGTGGCCCGCGCGCGCAACGGGGTCATTGGTCGCGACGGTGAGCTGCCATGGCATCTGGCGGACGATCTGGCGCTGTTCAAAGCCGCCACGCTGGGTCATCCCATCATCATGGGCCGAAAGACCTGGCAAAGTCTGCCGCGCCGGCCTTTGCCCAAACGCGACAATATCGTTCTGACCCGGGACGGGACGTTCTCAGCCAGCGGCGCTCATGTTTTCACCTCCATGGCCCCTGCGCTGCAGGCGGCCAAGGCTCTGGCACGGCAGGCCGGAAAGGACCGCGTGTTCCTGATTGGCGGCGAGGCCATTTACCGGGTAGGTTTGGATTATGCCGATCAGCTCTGGATCACAGAGGTCGATGTCCAGCTTGAAGGCGATGCCCATTTCCCTCCCTTCCAGCCCGACGCGTTCGAGGAGGTTCATGCTGCGACCTATCCGGCAAATGACCGCAATGATTTTGCGTTCACCTTCCGACATCTGAAACGGCGCCCGCCCGTGGACGAGGTCTGAACAGGCTTGCCGGCGCGCGCGCAACGCCGCAAGATGACGGTAAAACGGGGAGGTCATCATGCAGTTTGAGATCGTGGCGGAGGGGCTTCAGTTTCCCGAGGGGCCGGTCTGGATGCAGGATGGCTCCATTATCCTTGTTGAGATTGCCAGGGGCTGCGTTACCCGGGTCTGGGACGGGGGCAAAACCGAGGTGATTGCCGAGCCCGGGGGCGGACCCAATGGGGCTGCGATCGGACCGGATGGCGCCCTTTGGATCTGCAACAATGGCGGTTTCAAATATCATAATGTTGACGGACTTCTGGTGCCGGGGGGGTGTCCCCCAGATTATTCCGGAGGACGTCTGGAGCGGATTGATCTGTCGACCGGCAAGATCGAGCGCGTCCTCGACTCGGTCGGGGGACACCCCCTGAAGGGCCCCAATGATCTGGTCTTCGACAAAAGCGGCAATCTGTATTTCACCGATCACGGCAAGACTTATCCCCGCCAGAGGGACTTTGGAGGCCTGTTCTTCCTGGCTCAGGGCGCCGATGAAGCGGTCGAGCTTGACCATCACCATACCTCGCCCAATGGCGTCGGCCTGTCGCCGGATGAATCGGTGGTCTACATGGCAGACACCATGACAGCGCGGCTCTGGGCGTTCGACCTGGAGGCACCCGGATCGCTGATGCCGCGGCCGGGCTTCGAAAAGGGACGGGTCGTCGCAACCATGCCCGACCTGCAGTATTTTGACAGCCTTGCGGTGACGGCCAGCGGCAATGTGACCGTCGCGACCATTCGCAATGGTGGGATCACCACGATCACCCCAGAGGGAGAGGCCCGTCATGTCGCGTTCCCCGATCCTTTCGTTACCAATATCTGCTTCGGCGGGGGGGACATGATGGACGCCTGGGTCACCATGTCCGGCACGGGGAAACTGGCCCGGTGCCGGTGGGCCGAACCGGGGCTGGCCCTGAATTACTACGCCTGAACCGATCCGTCGCGCCGGCCGCGGGCGGCGGCGGACCAGAATTCGGGCCGGTTTTGTAATGTCCTAATCCGTGAACACGATGTCAGGGGGCGCCTTGGTTTCAAGGGCGTCAAGGGTCAGGGCGACCTCGCGTGCCAGTGCGAAAAACAGATCCGATGCCGCCCCACCGCTCAGCGCCGCGGGCTCGCCGGCATCGCCACCCTCCCGGATCGCCGGCAGGATGGGCAACTGGGCCAGCAAAGGAAGGCCGAGGGCGTCGGCGACGGTCTGCCCGCCATCACGTCCCATGAGGAAGTGCCTCTGTCCGGAGGGATCATCAAACCAGCTCATCGTTTCGACCACACCGAGAACGGGGACACTGGTTTTAGCGAACATCGCCGCGCCGCGGCGGACATCCGCGAGGGCCACATCCTGCGGCGTGGTCACCAGGAGTGCCGCGGTGACGGGCACCTTTTGCGCCAGGGTCAGCTGGGCCTCTCCCGTCCCGGGGGGCGTATCAATGATGAGAAGATCAAGCGGGTCATCGGGCTCGCCCCAGGCCGCGTCCTTGAGCATCTGGGTGATCGCAGACTGAACAATAGGGCCGCGCCAGATCATGGGGGCATCCGTGTCGACCAGATAACCAATCGACAAGGTCCGGATTCCGAAAGCGGTCACCGGTTCGAGCTGGCCGTCTTTGGTGCTGGCCGGGCTCGCGGCCTGGGTGCCGAGCATGGTTGGAACAGAAGGCCCGTAAATGTCGGCATCCAGCAGACCCACCCGCAGCCCCTGGCGTGCAAAGGCCGCCGCCAGATTTACCGAAACCGTCGACTTTCCGACGCCGCCCTTTGCGCTGGTGACGGCCAGAATACGGGAAATTCCAGGAAGGGGGGGGAGGGCGGCCTGGGGCTGCGGAGTGCTTTGCTGAAGCGCCGAGTCTGATAAGCGCGCGCCTTTGCGGACTCGCGTTCGCGGCGATGCGGGCTGGCGGTCCGCGATGCCTGGCCGTTCGGCGGTCAGCGCCACATTTACGTCCTGCACGCCCTCCAGATTGAGCAGCCTGGTCTCGGTCTCGATGCGCTGAGCCTCGCTGATCTCCATATTTTTAGGATCTGCGGCAATCACGGCAGTTACCCGTCCATTGGGGCCAAGGCGTACGCCAAGAAGCCAGTCAGGGTGGCCCAGAGCGTCGCGAATAACCGCTTCATTCAGCGGGGAGGCGGGTTTCTTGTCCCAAAACATGGGCTTTGTCCTTGATGTGAGCGCGTCTAGACCGCACATAATCGATATGACGACAGATGCCAGACTTCTGGTGAGACCGTAAAGGAGGGGCGATGCCCTGGAACGACAAGAATGCTAATGGTGGTGCGTCCGGCGATCCACCGAAAACCAATGGTGGCCCCTGGGGCTCGGGTGGCTCAGGTGGCGGAAACGGGGGCTCCCCGTGGAATCGCCCCGGCGGAAGCCAGGGCGGAGGAAATCGGGGGCCCGATCTGGAAGAGCAGATGCGAAAGATGCAGGAGCGCTTTTCCCGTCGTGGCAGCGGCGGCGGTGGCCGGGGCGGACGTGGGCCAAATTTCGGTCCCGGGGGCTTCGCGCTGCTGGGCGTCGTGGCGCTCCTGGCCTGGCTGGCCACCGGCATTGTTGTGGTCGACGAAGGTGAGCGCGCCGCGGTGTTTCGGTTCGGGGCCTATGAGACCAATTTCACGCCGGGTTTCCATGTTCATCTCCCGGCGCCGATTGAAACTCATGAGATTCTGCCATCGGAGACACAGCAGGAAGCCATTATCGGCTTGAACTCCGATGAAAGCCTGATGCTGACAGGCGATGAAAATATCGTCGATGTCCAGTTTCGGGTCTTCTGGTTTTATGATGGTGACCATCCTGAAAACTTCATTCTGAATATCGATGATGGTGAGCCTCTGGTCAAAGCAGCCGCTGAGAGCGTCATGCGGGAAGTGGTGGGCAAATCTGCCCTGAACGCTGTTCTGACCGATGGCCGCGCCGAAATTCAGTCCGCCGTTCGCGAGGAACTGCAGGTTCTTCTCAATGATTATGGCGCGGGTGTTCAGGTCGAGAACGTCGAGATCCAGGATGCGCGCGCGCCTGTCCCTGTTCGTGATGCCTTCATCGATGTGATCAATGCAGGGCAGGATGCGGAACGGGCCGTTCAGGAGGCCATCCGCTTCCGGAACGATATCGTCCCGCGGGCGCGGGGTGAGGCTCAGCGGATCCTCCAGGACGCCCAGGCCTATCGTGACCAGGTGATCGCCGATGCAACCGGTCAGGCCGATCGCTTCGAGCAGATTTTGCGGGAATA
>CAJXMY010000168.1 GCA_913056435.1 uncultured Hyphomonadaceae bacterium
CTCCCAGGCACTCGGCGATGAGGCCATCAACTACTACGGGATCTCCTATGGCAGCGTCATCGGCTACGAACTGCTGCGGACGTTCCCGGACCGCATCAATCAGATTCTGCCCGAATTGGAGAGGTTCGGGGTTTTCAACATCCAGCCCTGCCGGGGCCCCGTAAGGTCCGTAAACGCCCAGCAGCCAATCAGAGTGGACAAAGCCGTCAAAACCCCATTCGTGACGGAGAATATCTGTCAGAAGCTTACGGTTCTGACCACAATATTCACCATTCACCTTATTGTAGGCGCTCATAACGGAGGCGCAGCCAGCATCTATGATCCGTTTGAAGTGTGGAAGATAGACCTCCCTCAGATCGCGGTCTGAAATTTTCACATTCACCTTGAAACGCGCGTTCTCAATAGAGTTCAGGGCATAATGTTTGACAGTGGCCACCACATTGTGGGTCTGGATGCCGGTCGCCAGCGCCGCACCAAGCTCACCGAGGTGATAAGGGTCCTCGCCATAGGTCTCCTGGGCCCGCCCCCAACCGGGGTGACGAAGAAGATTGACACAGACCGCGCCTGACAGATTGCAGTCCTGCGCCCGCGCCTCGACCCCCATCACCTCGCCAATGCGTTGTTCCAGATCGCGGTCCCAGCTCGCGCCACGCGCCATCGTGCAGGGAAAACACGTCGAATTGCCGCGCGCGACGCCTCTGGGACCATCGGTAAAATACAATGCAGGGACGCCCAGACGCTCAATGCCGCCGCCAGCCCGGTAAGGCACCGCCCCCCAGACGCCGCGTGTTCGGGCCATGGCCTCGAAGAAACCTCGCCCCGACATCATTCCAACTTTTTCTTCAAGCGTGGCCGCGGCCAGAATCTCGGTGATCAAGTCCTCGATGTCGGCTTCAGATAAACCGGCTCTGGGTGCGAACTGTTTGGTGTCCATAAGGCCTCCCCAATGGCTCCGCGGCAGGTCGGTCCCCGCCGCGTGGCTCATGCCAAAGGCCAGATTAGTATGACCGGCGTCATTGGCAAAGGCTTCGGGGCGACTGCCGCCACGCCCGGGCACGGCTATGCCGCGCATGCCTGCGGGGACTGTGGGTCAGCCGTGTCTAATGGGCGTCGCTCATGAGATCGGTATACAAGCCGGCCATAACACGCTTGGGCGTGCGGTCCAGCGCAAACAAACCCCAGTGCTTTTCCGGCTCCATCGGATCCGGAGATCCCTTCCAAGGCTCGTCAAAGGCCTCGAAGACAAAGGTCAGGATCTGGTCCTCAGTGACCCATTCCAGCAACCGGTCATAATAGGCCTTTTGCAGGTCTTCTGACGCGTTCCAGGAGTCGATCCCCACGCCATTCGAGGCTGTTGTCCAACCCGCTTCTGTAATGACAACAGGCTTATCCGGATATCGGCCTTTGACCGCATAGTAATTTTCCTGGGTGTAAGCCAGAGCCTCATCGATCGATTTGTATTCCCAGACGGGATAGGTATGGACGCTGATAAGGTCGAGGTGGTCGACCAGCCCCTTCAGTTTACCCGTCCATGGGACATAATTTTCGCAGAAGGTGATGGGGTGATCGGTCTCTCGGCGAAGGTGTTGTGCCATCGCGATCAAGCGATCAATGGGCACCATGTGATCATTCCACTCCACGCTGGCTTCATTGCCAATCGAGAGGGCAAGCACCTCTTTGGAATAGCGCCTGGAGAGAGCCACCATCCGCTCGAGTTCGGCATTGTTTGCCTCGCGGTTCGCTTGCAACTGCGTATCGCTGTAAACGCCGCCCCATGGACAATTGTAATTGCTCACCTCCGCCTGCACGCCCATGCCAAGCATAACCTGAAGAGGAAGTCGCTCGTTGCGGATCACTTCGAGGACCGTGTCCGCATGACGCGAACAGTCATAGATTCGCAAATACCGCCAGTTTCGCTGAAGGATCAGCAGATCTTCACGTATTTGCTCGTAGGATGGGAAAACCCCTGAGGGTGGGCTTTGACCGTCCCGATAACCGGAATAACAAATGGCATTGGCGTAGGGCGGATTGAACATCCGTCCCCTCGGGCTGAACATTTTTGGCAGCATTTCAATAGTATTTTGGCTGCCCATCCTTGTTCCAAAGACCCCAATAGGCGCCAACATCTCCCTCTTTTTCGATTTTCCACGCCTCATCGAAACCAGCAAAATAAAATAAATCAATACCCTCCGACTTCGCCCACTGCACCGCGTCGACAAAGTATTTCATCGCATTCATTTTCGAGGGTGCTGCCGCGAGTTCGTTTGACCCCAGATTGGGCCACCCGGTCTCGGCGATGATCACCGGTTTCCCATTGGCAACCCTCTGGGACCGGCGATACATCTCGCGCATGTAGATGTGCGCATGTTCAATCGGATACCCTTCCCAGAAGGGATAGCAATTCACGAGAATGACGTCGCAAGCCTCTGCGACCCGCGGATAATTCTCGAAGATAAAATAAGCGTCCACATAACCTACTGGTATATCAGTCTCGGCCTGAGCGCGCTGTATGTAGGAAATAAGCTGGTCTTCGCTAATCTCCCCACGGAGCAGAACTTCATTCCCGATCGCCAGTATACCGGCCTCGCCGGCTTTCGCGATCGCGATCGCATTCGCAAGTTCCTGCTCGTTATAATCCAGATCATAATCAATCCACGCGCCAACCATACTCGATAGCCCCATCTGCTTGGCTATGCGCGGCGAGTGCTGGTGGCCGCGGGTACACGAAAAGGTTCGGATCCAATCGATGTGAGGGGCCAGAACCGACAACCGCGCTTCGATCTGCTCAGCGGATATTTCGCTTGTATTCGATTGCCCGTCCATGACCGGACTGAAGGCCAGTCCGTGAATCTTGTCTTCAAGAAGGCCTTTCAGACGTCGCGACAGCTCTGCTTCGTGCAGCTGTTCCGGGTTTATGCCAGAGAGCGATTGTTTTCGATTATATGGATTGGACACAGCATGCTCCGCTTCAGTCGCGCCGGTAATTGACCTGTTTCGGTGGCATATGACAGCGTTGTCAAAAAATGTCCAGAGGCTTTTCCCGCATGCTCGAATGAAGAGTACTCGCTTGATTTGACATCGGCTGCAGATCAGTGAATCGAGAAATAATCCGGCTGAAATTGGCCCACCCCTATGAGGATGAAGGACAGAAATATGCGCGTGACATCGGCACTCATTACAGGAATTATTGCCCTTGGCGCCGCCTGTGCCGTAAATCCCGCTCCGCCGGCAACATCGGACGGGCTCGAAACCTACCAAGGCTACACCGGCGCCTATGACGGTTTCACTCTGGTGATCGATGAGCGATTTGATCGCTTCGACGAGGCTCTCTGGCGCAAAGGCGACGGCGCGGTCGGGGGAGAGTCCATGTGCCGCTTTCAGCCACAGGGGGTCCGTGTCGAGAATGGCGTCCTGAAACTGGTCGTCAGCGAAGAAACTATTCCTCCCGGTTGGTCGTTTGACCATGAACAGGAGAAAGGCCCCTATGATTACTCTTGTGGGGAGCTTCGGACCCGGGATGAGGTCCGCTTTCACTATGGGCGGATCGAAGCGCGCATGAAGGCGCCCGATAGAGACGTGGCATCCGGATATATTTCATCGCTGTTCACGTATCGGTTTGATACAGATGCGGCGTCCCTGACCCCTGACTCCATTGAATGGGAAGAAATCGATGTGGAGTTGGAGGGCGGACGTCCGGATAAATTCCAGGCGAATCTGATTTATGGAAAGGATACCTGGGAATGGTGGCGCACCCGGGTCTACGGCGCATGGGAAGACAAGATTGAGGTGGGGCCTGTCGATGACTGGCGCGTCTTTGCCATTGAGTGGCGGCCCGATACCATTCGCTGGTTCGTAGACGGTGAGCTGGTGAAAACCCTCACAGCTTCAGACATAGATTGCCTTCCGAGCTGTATCCCACCTCAAGAGAAACCAACGCCCATTCCGGACAACCCGACCGCGATCATCATGAACCTGTGGATACCGGTCGATGCGGTGCAGGATTATTTCGGCGGCAACAAGAGGCGGAACCAGTATCCGATGACGGCCGAATATGACTGGTTCCGCTATTATGCGTGGGACGGGGCTGACCGGTAAAAGCCCACTCGGCGTGGCCCGGCCACCCTGACAATGCACGTGCTATTCGGCTGCCGCTCGCCGCCGTTCGAGTTCCGCTTTTATTTCGTTGGCCCGCTCTTCGGTCACGTCATAGTCACGCATAAACCAGATTGCCAGCAAGGCGCCGGCAATCGGTATAAGGCTGTAAGCAATGCGCATCCCGTCCATGGCGCCCTCAGCCTGAACAGCCGCCTCGGGCGCAAAACCCGTCCAGGCCATAATTAATCCGCTCAGACCGCCGGCTATGGCAACACCAAATTTGACCATCAGCCAGTAGAGTGCGCCGAACGTCCCTTCGCGACGCGCGCCCGTATTCATTTCATCCAGATCGCAAACATCCGCGGTCATTGACGTCATGAGTGTAAAAAGCCCGCCAATGCCAAATGAGAAAAATGGGATCGGCACAAGCATCATGACGGGATGACCGGGCTGGAAGAACCACCAGAACATTGCATAACCGATCAATGAAATGGCCTGTGTCAGGATGAATGTATTTTTCTTGCCCAGTCTCATGGACATGAAAATAATTACCGGAATAACGAGGAAACAGGTCGCCAGCGCACTCACCGTCCCGAACCAGGCGGGCCAGTTGCCTGCAGCTCCCGCATCGCCTCCGAACAGGTGATGGACCACAATAAAGAAGGAAAAGGCCGCAACGGTTTGAAAGGAGCTAAACACCAAAAGCGTTGCCGCACAGAGCTTGCGAAACGGCTTAAGACTCAGCGCTGCGCCAAACCCGGCAAAGAAAGTTTTCTGATTTCTCCCAAAGTTCTTGAGGCTGAGGTCTTCGAGGTCCGTCGAGTCTTTGGTCGACGGACTTTTGACCAAAAGAGCAGGAACTGCGGTTAACACCATACAGCCAAGACCGACCCAGATCGCCAGAACACGGACCCCCTCTGCGGGGGACTCAAACAAATTCGGATTATATAGAAGCGGCCAGAACCACGGCACAATCACCCAGGCCCACTGCCCAATCCACTGCGCAATTGCCATAATACTTGTACGCTCATGGAAATCATCACTCATTTCATATATTAGGCTAGTAGATTTTCCACCTGGTCTAAGTCCAAAGCCATCATAATTATTTTCTATAATATAAGTCTTATCGCTGGTCTCAAACACCTCTACGGAGGCACTCATGGTCTTCATGAATGCCGAAGAAATAAG
>CAJXMY010000169.1 GCA_913056435.1 uncultured Hyphomonadaceae bacterium
CGACCGCCCCGGCTGGGCGGCAGCGTTCCGCGCGCGAATGTCAGCCCTGCTCGCCGGCAAGGGCAAGGACTAGAAGGAGATCGCATGGCTCACGAGACTGAAAAGCGCAATGCCGCGGCTGCGGCCATGGATTTCGTAGAAGACGGCATGACCCTCGGTCTGGGCACCGGGTCAACGGCCAAGTTTTTTGTCGAATTTCTGGCCGAGGAAATCGCTGACGGACTGGTTGTACGGGGCGTTCCGACGAGTGAGGAGACCCGGCGTCTGGCGGAGAGCCTCGGCGTGCCGCTTGTCGATATCGAGCAGGTTGACCGGATCCACCTGACGGTCGACGGCGCGGATGAGGTCGACGGGCAGGCGCAACTCATCAAGGGTGGTGGCGCGGCCCTGCTGCGCGAAAAAATTGTCGCCAATGCCAGCGACCTGATGGTGGTGATCGCGGACCCCAGCAAACAGGTGGAGGCCCTCGGGGCTTTTCCCCTGCCGGTCGAGGTGACGCCCTTTGGCTACACCATCACGGCGAAAAAAGTATATGACGCCCTCTGTCAGGCGGGGGTTTTGCGGCCCCGCATCAAGGTTCGGACCGGCCCGGGAAATATCCCCTTGCGGACGGATGGGGGCAATTACATCCTCGACTGTGACTGTGGAACCATTCCCGATGCGCCAAAGGCGGCGGCCCATCTGGCGCATGTGCCGGGCGTTGTCGAACATGGTCTCTTCACCCATCTGTGCCGCGTGGTGATCATTGGCTCGGAAGACGGCGCCACGATTTTTGAATATTGATCGGCGGTCCCCGCCGGGAACCAGAGCAGGACGGGACAGCAAAATGACCAGTACAGACTATGATTATGATCTGTTTGTGATCGGTGGTGGCTCGGGGGGCGTGCGGGCCGCCCGCATCTCTGCAGGCTACGGGGCCCGTGTCGCCCTGGCCGAGTCCTACCGCATGGGCGGGACCTGCGTAATCCGCGGCTGTGTGCCCAAGAAATACATGGTTTATGCCAGCGATTACGGCCACAAACTCGACGAAGCCCGGGCCTATGGCTGGGAGGTGCAGCGGGGTGGCTTCGACTTTTCCACCTTCATGTCCAGAATGCATGCAGAGGTCTCCCGGTTGTCAGGGCTTTACATGGCGGGCCAGTCCAGTGCCGGTGTCGAGGTGTTCGAAGACCACGCGGAACTGGTCGGGCCGCACACCCTTCGGCTGGCGTCGTCGGGGCGGACCGTGTCAGCCCGAAAGATCCTTATTGCTGTGGGGGGCAAGCCCTGGCGCCCCTCGCCGGAGGACTTGCCCGGTGTCGAGCACACGATCGACTCCAATGGGGTTTTCGAGCTGACCGAGCAACCCCGGCGGATCATCATTGTCGGCGGTGGCTATATCGCGGTGGAGTTCGCTCATATTTTTGCCGGGCTGGGCACAGAGACCACGCTGATTTATCGCGGCGACAAGGTGTTGCGCGGATTTGATGACGACATTCGGGATCGGGTGCAGAGTGGGTTAATTGCCGCCGGGGTCCAGCTGGTGACCCAGAGCGTGCCATCCCGCATCACACGAGACGGTGGACGGCTGCCTCTGCAGGTTGAGCTCGACACGGGCAGTCTTCTGCGGGCCGATCAGCTGATGATGGCCGTTGGGCGGCGCCCGGCAACCGACGGCCTTGGGCTTGAGGCGGCCGGCGTTGAGACCGGCCCGGGGGGCATCATCCCCGTCGATGAATTTTCACGAACCAATGTGGAGTCCATCTGGGCGGTCGGAGATGTCACCGGCCGTTTGGAACTGACCCCGGTCGCGATCCGGGAGGGGCATGCCTTTGCCGATACCGAATTCGGGGGACACCCCCGAACCATGGACCATAGCAATGTCGCCACGGCGATTTTTGTTCAGCCGGAAGTGGGAACGGTGGGCTTGTCCGAGGCCGATGCCCGCGAGGCTTTTGGTGACATTGATATTTACAAGACCGAGTTCCGGCCGATGAAGGCGGTTCTGAACGGGTCGACGGAACGGGTCTTCATGAAGCTGGTGGTCCGGGCCCGGGACGAGGTCGTGGTCGGGGCCCACATCATTGGCCCGGATGCCGGGGAAATGATCCAGATGCTTGCCATCGCCGTGAAGATGGGTGCAACCAAAACCCAGTTTGATGCCACGTGTGCGGTGCATCCGACCATGGCGGAAGAAATCGTAACCCTGCGAACCAAATCATAGGAAGGCACAGGCCCCGGTTCAGATGGCGAAACTGGTTCCGCAGCCACATCCCGCCGTCGCATTGGGATTGTTGATTTTGAAGGCGGCGCCGATCAGTTCGGTCGAGAAATCGATTTCGGAGCCCGACATGAATTCGAGGCTCATCTCATCCACCAGAACGGTTGCCCCATCCCGTTCCACGATAAGGTCATCAGGATGGATGTGATCATCCAGGTCGAATTTATAGGAAAAGCCGGAACACCCGCCTCCCTCGACACTGACTCGCAGGAAAGACTTATCAGGCTGTTTGGCCAGAATCGTTTTAATCCGATCTGCAGCGGATTGGGAAAGGGTGATCGTGCTCATGGCTGATAACATAGTTAGACCTGACCTGCCTGAAAAGAGGGCCGTTTTTGCAACCCTGTGGGAAGAGTCCCGCGGCCGGTTCGTCGCGGAAGCCACCTCGCCGACGCGGACCCCCTTCCAGCGGGACCGGGACCGCATCATTCATGCCTCGGCCTTCCGGAGGCTGAAGCAGAAAACGCAGGTCTTTGTCGCCCATGAGGGCGATCATTATCGAACACGGCTCACACATTCTCTTGAAGTGGCCCAGATCGCCCGGTCTGTGGCCCGGACCCTGGGCCTGGATGAAGATCTGGCCGAGGCGCTGGCTCTGGCGCATGATCTGGGCCATCCGCCCTTCGGCCATGCTGGCGAAGATCAGCTCGACGACTGCATGTCGGGGTATGATGGGTTCGATCACAACGCCCAGACCCTGCGTGTCGTAACCCGTCTTGAGGCCCGCTATCCCCTTTTTGATGGCCTCAATCTGAGCTGGGAGACCCTCGAGGGTTTGGTCAAGCACAACGGGCCGGTTCTGAGTGGCGACAACCGGATCGAGGATCTGCCGGCGGCGTTTCGAAACTTTCCGCATCTTGAGGCCCTGGAGCTCGATCAGCATGCCGGCCCAGAGGCGCAGGTGGCCGCACTGGCCGACGATATTGCGTATAATAATCACGATATCGATGATGGCATTTCGGCGGGGCTGTTTGACCTTGAGGACCTGCTGGATCTCCCTCTGGTCGGCGATATTTTCCGGTCGGTCCTGGAGGACTACCCCGCGCTCGACCGGGAACGGGTCGTGTATGAAGCCGTTCGGCGTCTGATTGGGCACTGGATTTCTGACCTGACCGCCGAAACCCGGCATCGTGTGGTGGAGCATGCGCCGCGTTCGGCGGCCGATGTTCGCGCGCTGCCCCGTCCGCTGGTGGCTTTTTCAGAGGATCTTGAGCGGGATCAGCGGGCTCTGCGGGCCTTCCTGCACGAACGCATGTACAAGCATTACAAGGTCAACCGGATGCGGTCGCAGGGCAAGCGCGTCCTTAAGGAACTCTTTGAGCTGTTCATGAGTGAGCCGGAGACCCTGCCGGATCTGTGGCGCCGGGATGCCGAACAGGTGTCGGATATGCGCCGGGCCAGAATGGTTTGTGACTATCTGGCGGGCATGACGGACAATTACGCCATCGACCTGCATCGGCGCTTATTCTCTATGGAGAGCATGCTCTGAGTGTTGCCGCATTCAACACTCGTTAACGAAAACGGCCTTAAGATTAACCATTGAGTTATGTCAGGGGTGAGTATGAGCCGGGAAAAAGCACGGTCAGACTTTGATTTCGGACCTTATGAAGATGAGTATCGCGGGTTTGACCCGCGCGATGACGACAAATCGCGTGGTCCTCTGATCCTGGTGCTGGCTGTCGGGGTTCTTGTGATCTTCGCGGCGGTGGTCTGGAACACCTACCGGCAGGGCATCCGGCCTGCCGAGGGCAGTTTGCCGGTAATTGCCCGGCCGGACAGTCCGTTCAAGCGGGCGCCCGACGAGGCGGGTGGGGTGCAGGTGGCCGGGACCGACAGGGGCTTTTATGACCTGATGGACGGCACGGCCACCGAACCGGTCGACACAGAAACGGAGCCGGCTTCGCCTGGGCTCGAAGGGGCGCCGCCTCCGCTGCCCGAACCGTCTTCTCAGGGGCCGGTGATGCGGACACGCACGACGCTGTCAACTTCGAACTCGGCTGTAGCGCCGGTTCCGGACGCCGCCCCGGATGTTCGGGTCGCGAGTCTGAGTCCTCGGGAGCCCCGCACGGCCGGGTCCCGGCCCCCGGCGGATCTGGACGTTCTGGATGCACAGCCATCATTGTCCCGTTTCTCTGCGGGCGGGCGCTACCAGGTGCAGTTGATGGCGGTGCGGAGTGAGGCGGCCGCCGAGGGCGCCTGGGACGAGATCCGTCGGAAAGATCCGGGTCTGTACCGGGACGCCACGCTGGATGTGCAGCGTGCGGATCTGGGTGCGCGCGGAGTGTTCTACCGTCTTCGGGTGGGCCCCTTCAATGATCGCGGAGCGGCGAGTGCTTTCTGCGGTGAGGTCAAGGCAACGGGCCGCGATTGCATTGTCGTCAGCCGGTCCTCTTGATGACGGTCAGGGCCTGCATCACCAGTATATCCGGGCCGGACCTTTTGACAGAGGAGGCCCGGTTTCTGCGCGAGGCCCAGCCCTGGGGGGTGATCCTGATGGGGCGATCCTGCCAGACCCGGCCGCAGGTTCGACAGCTGGTCCTCGACATTCATGACGCGCTTGGGCGCGAGGCACTGATCTTTATCGATCAGGAGGGGGGGCGCGTGGCGCGCCTGCGCCCGCCGGTTTGGCCGGCCTATCCCGCCGCTGCGGTCTATGGCGACCTTTTTGCGCGGGATCGCGATGCTGGACTGGCGGCCTGTCGGCTGGGCCACCGTCTGATCGCTCATGACCTGTATGAACTGGGGGTGCGGGCCAATTGTGCCCCGGTCTGCGACCTGCACGTGCCCGAAACCCATCAGGCAATCGGGGACCGCGCTTTCGCGTCGGCGCCCGACAGCGTGATCGCCCTCGCGGGGGCGGCGCTGGATGGGCTCGGCCATGGCGGCGTGCTGGGCGTGCTCAAGCATATGCCCGGGCAGGGGCGCGCGCGCGTTGACAGTCACCATGATCTGCCCCGGATTGAGGCGTCGGCGGCAGAGCTGGAGCTCGACTTTTCCGTATTT
>CAJXMY010000170.1 GCA_913056435.1 uncultured Hyphomonadaceae bacterium
TGTCCCTCCGCCTCTGTGCGGGTCTCGCCGCAGCCCTTGTCCTTCTGACGGCCTGCGGGCCGGGGACGGATGCTGACCTCGAGCCTGTTTCGGAGCGCCCCAGCCTCGACCCGCTGAAAGCAGCGTTTGAGGACGGCCTGGCAAAAGCTCAGGCCACAACGGGTCCGGGTTACCCGCCGGTCTGGACGCTGTCAGACGAAGATACGGCCATCCACCTGTTTGGCACAGTCCACTTGCTGCGCCCGGATCTGGAATGGCAATCGGACGCCTTCGAGGCCGCCTTTGACGGCGCGGATACGCTGGTCCTGGAAGTGGACGTCAAAAGCGAGGCGGCCCAGGCCCGCCTGATGACGGATTTCATGATGCGGGGGCTTTACGAGGATGGGCGAACCCTGAGAAGCGTCCTGACCCCGGCAGACCAGCTGGTGATTGAAGCGGCGCTGGACTCCGTTGGCCTGCCGCTGGATGCGGTCAATGCGTTCAAGCCATGGCTGGCGGCGGTGAACCTGTCGACCATGAAACTCCAGGCGGACGGCTATCAGGCCGATGCCGGGGTGGAAACACTCCTCGATGCCGAAGCCCGGGCAGCCGGCAAACGCTTTGCCTTCCTTGAGGATATTTCCGATCAGGCCGAGGCTTTCGACGGCCTGAGCGAGGATGCCCAGATCGACTTTCTTTACCAGACGGCGCTGCTGATTGAGGACAGCCCCCGCATGCTGGACCTGCTGGTCGCCGAATGGGCCGATGGAGACATGGACGGGATCGCCACGCTTGTGGCCTCGCCGGATGCATCAGGCCTCGGCGATGAGGCCTATGAGGCCATCCTGGTCCGGCGCAATGCCCGCTGGGTGCCGCAGATTGAGGCCATGCTGGACCGGCCCGGACAGATCTTCATCGCGGTGGGGGCCGGTCATCTGGCGGGACCCGACAGCGTCATCACCATGCTGCGGCAGCGCGGCCACACGGTGGAGGGGCCTTAGGGGCCATCCTCCCCCCAATCCGTGATCCAGTCTACCTGATCTTCCTCGAAAACCTCATCCTCACTCACCGTCTCACCGAGAATGGAGTGCCCATCACGATGCACGCGATTGCGATCGCCACACACCAGGTGATGCCAGTCCGGCAGGCTGTGACCCTCATGGATCCGCCGATAGGCACAGCTCGCCGGCATCCATGCCAGCTCAGCGACGGAGGCCGGTGTCAGGATCACGCAATCGGGAACAAAGCGCTTGCGCGTCTCATACTGGCGACAGCGGCAGGTCTCAGGGTCCAGCAGCCGGCAATGGAGCCGGGTATAGGCAATCTCGCCGCTCTCCTCATCTTCAAGCTTGAGCAGACAGCATTTCCCGCAACCGTCACACAGGGATTCCCATTCCTGCGGGCTCATCTCATCCAGTGATTTTGTCTGCCAGAAGGGCTTGGCCGGCTTATCCTTCATCCGGCGGACCTTCCCCGATCAGCCAGCGGAAAGGTCGGATCTCGACACTCTCAAACAGGCCTGCCCGGGCATAGGGATCCTGCGCGGCCCAGAGGCGGGCCTCCTCAAGGCTGTCAAAGGCGATGATAAAGGTGGATCCCGCCATGGTCTGGCCGTCATCGGCGAAAACGGGTCCGGCCACCGCGATGCGGTCGCGGACTTCGGCAGCCCAGGCCAGATGAGCCTCCCGCGTGGCCATGCGCAGAGCGAGGCTGTCTGACTTGTCCCGCGCATTGATCAGAAAGAGTGGCATTCATTCCCCCTTGAATGGTCGTGAGAGGAGACGTTCAATCACCTCATCGATTTCGGCTTCACCGCCCAGCAAAGCATTTACAGCGGCACAGATGGGCATGTCGATGCCTTCCCGCGCCGCCAGAGCACAGATGGCCGGCGCACTCGCCACGCCTTCGGTCACCGCCTGACGCTCCGCCAGAATGTCCGCGGCCCGCCGGCCTTCTCCAAGGGCCTTACCAAAACTCATATTCCGCGACTGGGTGGAGGAGCAGGTCAGCACCAGATCCCCGAGGCCGCACAGGCCCGCCAGGGTTTCCGCACGACCGCCCAGGGCCACGCCAAGGCGGGTCATTTCGGCAAAGCCCCGGGCGATCAGGGCCGCATGCGCCGAACGGCCAAGACGCAGGCCTTCGACCACGCCGCAGGCAATCGCCAGGACATTCTTCACCGCCCCGCCAATTTCCGCCCCGATCAGATCGTCGGAGAGATAGGGCCTGAAAGTGGGTCGGCCGATCATGTCGACCAGGGCCTGCCCGACCTGCGGGTCGGCGCAGGCAAGCGTCACCGCCGTGGGCAGATGCCCCGCCACATCCGCTGCGAAACTCGGGCCCGAGAGGACCGCCGGTACCGCTTCGGGCATCGTTTCCCTGAGCACATCCGTCATCAGCATCAGGCGGCTTTGTTCAATCCCCTTGGCGCACAGGACAACCGGTGTTCCCGGCTTCAGATGGGGGCGCAGGGCCTCGAAGCCCGCCCGGGCGAACTGCGCTGGAATCACCGCCAGAATGGCAGCACAGCCGGCAAGATCCGCCATGTCGGTCGACGCTGGCAGCGCCGGAAGGGAAACACCCGGCAGGAAACGTGGATTGCCGCGGCCCTGAGACAGCGCCGCCGCCACCTCCGGCTCGCGCGCCCAGACCCGTACATCGGCGCCGGATTCGCGAACGGTAATCGCCAGGGCCGTGCCCCAGGCGCCGCCGCCGAGGATCCCGATCTGTGCCGCATCTGTCACGATGCACCTCTCCTCCTCTAGGGTCGCGGCCCGGATCAGACCTGACCGGCCCAGCCGGCCAGACATGACGGTTCCGGACTGCGGCTACTCGTAGTCGTCCGCCCGCGGGGAGACAAGAGTGACCGGCACATGACCTTCCCTCCTCCGACAGAGCCCGCCGGGGCGCCGCGTGCCCCGCCCCTTCTGAACCACGGCAAGCCGCCTACGGGCGGCTTGTTGCATTTTGGAGGGCCGCAGCCCGGCCTAGTGGTCCCGGCGGTCTGACCCGACCGGGTCGGGACGGGGAATAATCCAGACCCGCCGTGACGGGTCGGTTCCGCCCCCAAGCTGGGTCTGCACCGCGCGGTCCGTCACAAACAGGCCAATCAGGGCCATATCCCGGAAATCATCGAGGCCGTCATTCGAAAAGCCCCTTCGGGTGCGATGGATGTTGAACTGGGTGGACAAGTCCCGGCCAAAGGTGGCCTCGACCTTCGCCCGCCCGAGCATGAACCCCAGCAGGCCGCCCCAGGTCGCGGCCGGATTATCCGAGTCCCAGCCACACAGGGTCGCGATCCGGATGGTCTCGCGAAGATCCCCCTCCCCGTAGACCAGGCTGATCAGACTGGCGCCGAAATTGATCCCGGACGCGAAACAGGCATTGCAATACAGGCCGCGCGAGGACAGATCGTAACCGTCGGCCTGGTCAAGCTGATAACGCTGATAGAGGGCATCCCGGGCGGTTTCCCACGGCACACCGCGCGCATACTGGGCCTGAACAAAATCATACATGCCGGCGGTGTAGCTGCCCTCGGGGAGATGCTGGCGCGCCTGAGTGGTCATCCAGGCCAGCCGGTCCTTCATGGGGCGTCCGGCAGGGGCCACGGCGGCCAGAGAATGAAGGATCACGTAGAACTCTGCCGCCAGAGCCGCCTCACCCCGGGCCACGGTTCTGATGGGCAGATGAGCCAGCCTGAGGGCCACATCCGGGCGACCCGGCGCGTAGAGGCCAAAAACCTCAGTGGTCAGCTGGGCATCGATCATGTCTCCATGGGGATTGCGGGCCGGATCACTGGTGTCCGGCGGGGACTCCCCTGCCAACATAAGTTCATGGGCCCGCTGATTGGACACCCACAGGAAGTTCTGGAACCCGGCTTCATCCGCCCCATAGGGCGTGGGCTGCGTCTCATCATAAATATGGGTGAGCCAGGCCGACCGGATCTGGTCGGCGGTCAACAGGCTCGTCTTATTCTCAAACAGCGCCCGCTGATACATGTATTCAATATCGGTATCATCGTCGGCGCCCCACACCTCGCCCGGTCCCCGTAGGACAAAATCAATGACCGGGGACAAGGGGCTGGGGGTATCCGCCCAGATGGCGGGCTGATCCGGGCCAAGCCAGTCCTCGCGACGGTAGAAGACCCCCGCCTCGCCCGGGCCGCCAATCTTGTCCATTTCCGTGATGAGCCCGGTCCAGTTCCCAATGGATTGTCCCAGCCAGAACCCCTCGAAACCCTCGCGATAGGTGTCGCGATCAATGACCAGCGCCGTGGGACCGGCCTCCATGGTGACATAGTCAAGGCCGGGATCGACGGGGGCCGTCGGGCCCTTGGGACTGACCTGGCAGGCCATCAACAGGGCAAGAGGCAAGGCTGTGAGACCGGGACGCAGCCCGAGCCACTCTACCATCCGGTCACTCCAACTAATCATTGCGCAGCCAGCCAACGACAGAATACCGGCCATCTCCGGCAAAAGCCGACACCGGACTGACAGAATGGACCTGCCGACCGTCAAAGAGATTCAGCGTGTTCCAGCGCGGGATCCATCCTCCCGTCACATCCGTGGTATGGGGGTCAATGAATTGCAATTGCCCCCCCCAATCCGTTTGCCAGTTTCGGCTGAAACCCAGCGTATAGGCAGCCCTGCGTTCGTTTTGGCTACCCTGATCAATATGCCGGGTCAGAAAGTGACCCGGTCGGAACTGGCTGGCCTGCGCATCTGTTTTGGTCAGACCTGTTTCCCTGATGATCCGGCTGCCGAATTCCAAAAAGGCCGGACTGTTAAGGAATGCCGCCAAACCGCTTAGAAGGCCCCCCTCCGCGTCCTCATGGTCTGCTGCCACGCCCAGAGAAAAGGTGTAATAGCAATAACCGATATTGCGCTGAGCCTGGCGCAATATGGTCTCCATGCGCTGCTGCATGCCCTCTCGGCCGAGCGCCTGCATCTCGGCCTGGCTCAATTGCACGACCCCAGCGGCGGCGTCATAATAGACAAAACGCCAAGGAAGGACGCCCCGCAGCTGCCGATCGATCAGTACGGCCGTCTCCGGCGCAAAAAAATCTTCTATCTGAACGAAACGATTCGCGGCATAGCTCTCCGCGAGCGCGGGAATGTTCAGCGATGGATTTATCTTTATGTCGTCTGAACGCATGCCCTAATCCTTAGCGTTACCGGCCTGTCACGAGACCTGGCCTCAGGATCCCGGCCGCAAGTCGTTCATCCCCGCGGAGCTCCTCATACCATGCGGCTGAGC
>CAJXMY010000171.1 GCA_913056435.1 uncultured Hyphomonadaceae bacterium
ATGGACACCTCGGCGAACTTCGGCCCGACGCTGGTGACCTTGCAGAAGGCCTTGGCGGAGGCGGGGTCCGCGCCGGGGCGGCCGCTCACGATGCGGAAGACGGTGCCCTCGCTGAGGCGGTCCGCGGCGGAGAGGTTGATGAAGCCCACGCCGTACTCGGGCAGGACCGCGCTGATCTCACCGTCGGCCTTGGAGGCGCGGCGCTTCATGTCGTTGCGGAGCGAGGTCCACTGGACGCGCTGCGACGAGTGGTTGAGGCGGGCCTCCTCCAGGGCGCGCTCGGTGGCGCGCTTGGCGTCCTCGGCGTCGGTCACCTGCTCGGTGGTGCTGTTGAGCTGCGAGCGGAGCTTGGAGACGCTGTCCTCGAGGCGGCGGATCTCGGAGTCCGAGGTCTCGGCGGCGTCCCGGGCCTCCTCCGGCGTGGCGCGCCCCATCGCGATGTTGTTGGCGATGGTGTCCGAGAAGAGGAACGGGGTCTGCGGAGCCACCGCCATCCGATCCCGCCAGTGGTCCAGGTCGAGGGTCGTGAGGTCCTGACCGTTCCCCCAGACCATCCCCGGCCTCGGCGCCGGTTGCCTGCTGGTGTTCATCCTCGCCATCGGCTTCTACCAGACCGCGCATGCGATTTATCCCAGCACCTGGAATTATTACGGAGCGGTGCGGTATGGCTGGAGCCCGATGGAAATCGGCCTGTCGCTTGGCGCGGTCGGCGTCGCCTCCGCCTTGTCCCAGGGGGTGCTGACCGGGGCGCTGATCAAAAGGTTCGGTGCGGCGCGCACCTCCATGTTCGGGCTCTCCATGCAGACTGTTGCCATGACCCTTTTCGCCTTTGCCGGGCTGCCCTGGATGGCCTATGCGATCATCTGCGTGTCAGCCTTTGGCAGTGTCACCATGCCCGCCATCAATACGCTGACCTCGACGCTGACCCCGGCCGACCGCCAGGGTGAGCTGCAGGGGGCTCAGGCCAGCATCATGGCGCTGACGCTGATCTTTTCGCCGGTCCTGATGACCCAGACCTTCTCGGCCTTCACCATTGAGTCGGCTCCGGTCTACTTCCCCGGCGCGGCTTTCCTCCTGGCGGCCCTGATCACCGCCACGGCGCTCATCCCGTTTATCATTGGCATCCGGGCGAACCGCAAAAGACTGCAGGCCACACCGGCTTCCGATGCCCCCGGGACGCCCGACACCGAAGGGATCTTGCAATCGCGGCCCAGCCAGTGAAACTGGGGCCGTAAAGGAGATCCCGCGCCTGCTGAAACCGGCCCTCTTCCTCGACCGCGACGGAGTCATCAATCTTGATCAGGGATATGTGTCCCGGGTCGAGGATTTTGAATTCGTGGACGGCGCCATCGACTGTATCGCCAATTTCAAGCGACGAGGCTGGTTTGTCTTTGTCGTCACCAACCAGTCCGGCATTGCCTTCGGTCTTTACACCGAAGCGGATATGCGGGCGGTACACGCCCATATGCAGGACAAAATCGAAGCGGCCGGAACCCGGGTCGACCGGATCTATGCCTGCCCGTACCATCCTGACGGAACGCTGCCGTCCTATCGTCGCGACAGCCTTGACCACAAGCCGGGTCCGGGCATGTTGCTTCGCGCCATGGCCGAGTTCCCGGTTCGCAGGGAGCTCAGCTTCCTGATCGGTGACAAGAGCACCGATATTGCCGCGGCCCATGCCGCCGGGGTCGGCGGGTTCCGGTTTGGTGGCGGAAATCTGGCCACTTTCGCAGAATGGGCGCTGGCCAGTTTTGAGGATGGGATGCGATGAAGACCATAGGCTTAATCGGGGGGATTTCGTCGGAGGCGACCGCCATCTATTACCGTGAGATCAATGCCGGCGTGCGGGCCCGCCTGGGCGGATTCAACTCTGCCCGCATGGTGATCCAGTCCATGAACTTTGCTGAGTATAATGGCGCCCATGAGACTCGGGACTGGCCGTTTATTCGGAGTGGCTTCGATACGGCCACCCGCGCACTCGAGCAGGGCGGCGCAGATGTGATCGCCCTCGCCTGCAACACGCTGCACACGGTCGCTGACAGCATTAGCGGGGCGACCACGCGACCTTTCCTGCATATTGTCGATTGCTGTGCCGAACGTCTTCTTGCCGACGGACGCCAGCGCCCGGCCCTGCTGGGCACCGCCTTTACGATGTCGGAACCTTATTTTCCCGACCGCCTCGCCGAGGTCAGCGGACTGGAGCCCCTGCGGCCGGACCCCGAGGCCCAGGCCGAACTCAGCCGCATCATCTTCCACGAACTCACCCTGGGCAAGGTACGCCCGGAAAGTCGGGACATCTACATCGCCGAGGTGGAACGCCTCGCCGCACGCGGGGCCGACAGCCTGATCCTGGGATGTACCGAACTTGGCATGCTGCTGGGCCCAGAAACCTCCCCGCTGCCTGTCTATGACACGGCGCTCATCCATTGCGAGGCGCTGGTCGATTACGCGCTGGCCTAGAGCGGCTTGAGGGACAGTCCGTCAAGCCCGCCCATCCGGCACACCTCAAGCCATTCCTCCAGCCTGACCGGCTGCACCGACAGCCGCATGGACGTGACCAGCGACATCTGGCTGAGGGCCTCATTTGCTTTGACCGCTGTCAGCGTCACCGGGTGCGGCACATCGCAGAGCGCCTTGATGTCAACACACTCCCAGCGCGGGTCCTCGGTCGTGGAATCCGGATGGGCCTCGGCGCACACCTCCACGATCCCCACCACCTCGAGGCCTTCATTCGAATGATAGAAGAAACCGCGATCACCGATCTTCATGGCCCGCATGAAATTCCGGGCCTGATAATTGCGAACCCCGTCCCATTCCTCACCGACAGACCCTTTGGCCTTCTGCTGGTCCCAGCTCCACTTGAAGGGTTCCGACTTGAACAACCAATACTGCATAGGGGGTCTCCTGTTCACCGACAGGCTCGATCTAGTTCGGTTTGGTGCCGAGGTCTATCAATCCGCCGGGTCCCGTTCGCTGGGCATCGCGGCAGGCCTGTGCGATTCGGCCCTCCAGCTCCGGCCAGGCCTTGTACGCCCGCAAGGGGCGCGACGCCCCAAGCCAGGCATCCTCGAACTTTTCTCTCAACCCCGAAGAGACCAGAAGCGGCGGCAGGGGATCCAGACAAATCCGAATCGTGAAGACAACCGCCCCGGTCACCGGTAGGGCCCTCAGCGTCTGGCGTTCAACCCGCAGATACAGGGCTTCATCGCCTCCGTGGCCAGCGACTGGACGTTCGGGGGTGTGATGGGCGCCCCCGAGCTGCACCGTCCAGTTGAACCGCTCCAGAACACGGCCGGGCCGGAGCCCGGAAAAAACCCGGCCAATCCGCTGGGCAAGCCCGGGATCTCCATCCGGAACCGGCCCATGCAGGGCACCAAGATCCATGCCTATGCGCTCTCTGATGGTCCAGTAGGTCGGTGCACACAGGACCCCGGCAATGAGACGCCAGTCGCCCGGGCGCCGGGCCCGCAAAAGGCATAAATCATCCGACACCGCCCAGGCGGCCCGTTCAAGATGGCTCCCCATGGCCCCAAAATCCCCCTCGGGAAGCTCCGCCCGCATCAGGGCCAGAAGTTCCCGCGCCTCGGGGCCATCCAGCTCTCCTGCCGCGACCTCGTGGCCAGACTGACGGATCAGGGCCCGTTTGGCCGGTAACCAGGTCTGTGCCTCCGTATCCGGAGACAGCCAGCGCGCGACAGGAATCGGTTTCAGGCGGGGCCGGGTGTCTGGCGGGCCGTCGCAAAAGGGAAGATAGGGAGGAGACCGCCCCGGGGGGGCGGGCGCCGGTTCAGGCGACACGGGCACTGCCCCAGACCGCATAGCCCGCAATGCGCGGTGTACCCGGCAGATACATCGCATCCTGTTGTCCGACCCGGAACCCACAGGTGTCGAGCATGTCCGGTGTGCTCCGGGTCAGGTGGCAGCCCCCGGCCAGGCGTTTCCAGACAGGCTCAACCCGGTGCTGCCACCGCGCGACGTCGGGATCAGGCGCCAGACCATGTTCGGAGAACAGCACGCGGCCGCCCGGTTTCAGCACCCGGCGCGCTTCTTCCAGGGCCTGGCGCCATTTCGGAATGGTGCACAGCACGAAGGTGATCATCACCGTATCCACCGACGCGTCCTCGAGCGGCACATCCTCGGCCCCGGCGGCATGAAACTGCGTGCGTTCTGCCAGGCCGGAAAGATCCTGCGCCTCAAGGGCCTGCGCGGCGCGGCGCAGCATGCCTTCCGCCGGCTCCAGCGCATGCAGGCGGGTCACCTTGTCCAGATCATAATAGCCAAAATTGGTGCCCGATCCGCACCCCAGCTCAAGAACGACTCCCTCGGCCTCCGGGACAATTTTCTCCCGCTGTTTCATGATCGGCTTGGAAGAACAAGCGCACGAAATCAGTGGCGGCACCACATATCTGTCCCAGAATCCCATAATCCTTACTCTCCTGACGTGTTGAGCGCCCGCGTCGCCTCATTCGCGGGACGCAGGATCAGGCCAGACTGGGTCAAACTCACCGAATAAGCCAGCCCCTCCGCCATGGGCGCATATACAGCAGATCCAAACTGGGCATCTGCCTGCGCTGCGAAAATGCCGAAGCGCGCGCCCTGTGCCCTGGCCAGACGATAAACATCAAGGCCGGGATCCCTGGAGAGGGCCTGACCCGTGCTGACCGCTTCGCGCACCCCGTCCGGCCCGTACCGGTCAGCATAGCGGCCTTCAATATAATCCAGCCGGTAGACGCTGTCATAACCGACCAGCTGGGACAGCCGGGCAAAGGTGATGATCCGGGCCCCGAGGGAAAACTGGTCGCCCTGAAGCGGCTCGATACGGCGCTCAGCCTCCCCGGGCAGTTCGAGAATGGCGCGATAATGGCCCCCGGTCTCCAGACGCTCAAACGCAATCAGGGCGATCTCTCTCTCATAGCTGAGCCGGTGATAGGTCTGCAGATTCAGCCCGGCCAGGCCGGTTGCGCCAGCGACCCCCAGCAGACCGAGACTCGTCACCATGCGGGCGCCGCCGTCGACGATGGCGTCCATGATGCGCTTCACCATGAACTGCCCGCCCTGGTAGGCCTCCATCGGGTTGCCGCCGAAGTTGATGATGTACTTCGTGTTGGCGAAGTCCTGGCTCTCCCACTCAAACTCGCGGCCGTAGAAGCTCATCAGCGGCACCCGTCGGTTGGAGCTGCAGATGGAGCGGCGGTTGAGCCGGTTGGGGGTGCCAAAG
>CAJXMY010000172.1 GCA_913056435.1 uncultured Hyphomonadaceae bacterium
AGATGATTGACATGCTGGAACATAATGCGCCCCGGGACCTGAACACGATTACCCGCATGCAGCGGCTCAAAACGGGCGCTTTGATTTACTACTCCGTCGAAGCGGCTGGAATCATTGGTGGTGCCAATGAGATCGAACGAAACGCCCTGCATGGTTTCGCTCATGATCTGGGCCTCGCTTATCAGATCGCAGATGACATTCTGGATGCGGAGGGCGATGCCGCTCTGGTTGGGAAATCCGTGGGTAAGGATTTTGGCGCGGGGAAAGCCAATTTCGTGACCCTGCTGGGGGTGGATCAGGCCAGAGACAGAGTCCGGATTCTGGCGGATCAGGCGCGGACTCACCTCTCCGTTTTCGGTGGGCGGGCCGAGATATTGTTGCAATCTATTGATTTTGTTCTGGATCGTCCGCGTTAAACAGGTCAGTATAGGCTACAAGTTTTTTCGGAGCCGCTCAGCATGACTGACCTTCCTAATGCCAGATTACTGGATTCGATTAACGAACCGTCGGATTTAAAAGGCCTGAGCCGAGACCAGTTGAAACAGGTTGCCAATGAAGTTCGGGATGAGGTCATTGATGCGGTCTCCGTCACGGGGGGACATTTGGGCGCAGGGCTCGGGGTTGTTGAACTTACGGTGGCCATCCATGCGACCTTTGATGCGCCCGACGACAAGCTGATCTGGGATGTCGGACACCAGTGCTATCCCCATAAGATTCTGACGGGGCGACGTGACCGGATCAAGACCTTGCGTCAGGGAGGCGGTCTGTCTGGCTTTACCAAACGCGCCGAAAGCGAATACGACCCGTTTGGTGCTGCTCACGCTTCAACATCCATATCTGCGGGCCACGGCTTCTCTGTCGCGCGGGATCTGAAGGGCGATAATTTTCATGTAATCTCTGTGATCGGGGACGGTGCCATGACGGCTGGCATGGCATATGAGGCCATGAATAATGTTGGCGGCGATCAGATCCGTCAGATCGTGATTTTGAACGATAATGATATGTCGATCGCGCCGCCTGTTGGCGCCATGAGCCACTATTTCTCTCGTCTCGTGTCGAGCCGGTCCTATCGGGGGCTTCGGGAGTTCGCCAAAACCGTTGCGAAGCCAATTGGTTTAGAGAATGCCGGACGCAAGGCGGAAGAGTATCTTCGCGGGTTTGCCATGGGCGGTACCATGTTTGAGGAGATGGGGTTTTATTATGTCGGTCCTGTCGATGGACATGATCTCGACGTTCTCATTCCGGTGCTGGAAAACGTCAAACAAATGCAGCGTCCCGTTTTGCTTCACGTCGTGACCCAGAAGGGTAAAGGTTACCATCCCGCTGAGAACAGCGCCGATAAATACCATGGGGTAAGCCGGTTCAATGTTGTGACGGGTGAGCAGCACAAAGGGCAGCCCTCTGCGCCGAGTTTTACGTCGGTATTTGGTCAGACGCTGGCCAAACTTGCCGAGACGGATGACCGTATCTGCACCGTCACGGCCGCGATGCCCTCGGGGACCGGCGTGAATATTTTCGCTCGAAAATTCCCTGAACGCGCCATCGATGTGGGTATCGCTGAGCAGCATGCCGTAACCATGGCGGCTGGCATGGCGGCAGAAGGCCTTCGGCCTTATGCCGCCATATATTCGACGTTCCTTCAGCGAGGATATGATCAAGTTGTCCACGATGTGGCGATTCAGAAACTGCCAGTTCGGTTTGCGATAGACCGGGCCGGCCTTGTAGGAGCCGATGGCCCAACCCATGCCGGAAGCTTTGATATTGGTTATCTGGGCGCGCTGCCAGGAGTGGTCTGTATGGCCGCAGCCGATGAGGCTGACCTGGTGCACATGATCGCAACCGCGAATGAAATCGACGACCGGCCCAGTGCCTTTCGCTATCCGCGAGGGGAGGGCTTCGGTGTTGCTCTGCCGGAGGTGCCATCGCCGCTTGAGATCGGCAAAGGCCGGGTCCTGCGCCAAGGGACCACAGTCGCTTTGCTGTCTTATGGTGCGCGCTTGCACGAATGCTTCAAAGCTGCCGATATGCTGTCGGCGCAGGGCCTGACGTGCACGGTCGCCGATGCGCGCTTTGCAAAGCCTTTGGATGCGGATTTAACCGAGCGCCTCGCCAAAGAGCATGAAGTGCTAATCACGATAGAAGAAGGGGCAATGGGTGGATTCGGAGCCTTTGTGCTTCAACATCTTGCGGCGGTTGGCGCGCTGGATGCCGGGCTTAAGATACGGACGATGCACTTGCCGGACCGTTTTCAGGATCAGGACAAGCCCGAGCTGATGTATGCCGATGCCAGACTTCTGGCTGGTGATATTGCTGCAAACGCGATCGCTGCCCTTGGGCGAGGCGATACGGCCGAGATCCATCGGCTGGCGGAGGCGTCGCCAGCGTAGTCTGGTCTCTCTGTTTCCTCAGTCCTGCCTTAGTTTGACCATGCGCCGACCCGATCAATAAGGGCAGATCAGCGAATGGAGATTGGCATGAAACATCTTGGTGCGGCCTTTTTTTCGATGGCTATCCTCAGTTCTTGTGCATCGGGTGGCTCTGGGAGCTCGTTCGCGGTTCCGGAATCGGAGCCGCATTCAAGCCCCGTCACAGTACCGGGGCCAGTCCCAATCGCCCTGAGGACCGTGGGCCAGTTGGTTGAGGCGGGTAACGAGCAGAAGGCGATCGACAGATTGACCCAGTTGTTGGGGCGGCCGGACCTGACGGATCAGGAGCGGGGGGAGGCGCTCTATCAGCGCGCGCTTCTTCGACGCGGAGCCGGGAATGATGTTGAGGGAGCGTTGCAGGATTTTGACTTATTATTGACGCAGCTTCCGGGTACCCCTGCGGCGGCGCGCATCGGCTACTCCGCGACTGAAACGCGCCGTGAAGCAGATGCCTTGCGCCATGAACTCGAACACGGCTCGCTGACCCCGACCGAGCAATTTGAGACCCTGTTTCGCCTCGGTCGGCATCAGGAGGCCGCGGACCTGATGTTCGTCCGGGACCTCAGTCCTGAAGAACCATATATTCTGGATATGTATCAAATTGGTTTTCTCTGTGCCGAACCGGGGCTCAGCGGCCCGGTTTACGAAACCACAACGCCGGACGGGGTCACGCTGGAGGTCAATTTTTGCGATTTTGGTAAGTAGGAGTGTACTTCCGGCTTGACCGGTGTTGCGAAGTCAGATGACTGGCACGGGGGATGCATGGGGTCGGGGTATCCGAAAGTGAGTAGAAGACCATGCAGTTCCTTTTTACCATCGTTTGTGCAGCCCTGGCGGCGGCCTTCTGCGCGATTATGTTGACCCCGGACCCGGTGGTATCGGTCGAACGGCTGTCTGCAGAGGTCGCGGCTTTGCCGGAAGCGTAAGCCTTTTCGATAGTGAGCCTAACGCAGCGTCGCCCCTTTTCCTTGCCTGTTTGTTGGCGCATATCCAAGGGATAACAATCACTTGGAGGATCCGATGTCAGCTGCGCTGCCGGAAAATTGGCCCGTCATGTCTATCGCTGCAGCCAATGCGGCCATTGCTGCATCTGATACACCTCTCCGACTGGGAGATGGCTTGGTGAATGGTGTGGAGATGCAGGTCTACGTCGATGCGCCGCCCACCATTAGAAGTATCCTCGAAATGGCTGAGGCATGGGGCGATCGTGATTTTCTGGTCTATGAGAATGAACGGGTCACCTTTTTCGCATTCCGCCGCGCCGTAGAGCATTTTGCCGGCCTTTTGAAAGAGCGCTACGGTGTCCGCAAAGGAGATCGGGTCGCGATTATCATGCGGAACTATCCACAGTGGCCGGTTCCATTCTTTGCCGCAGTGTCCATCGGGGCCATCGCGACACCAATGAATTCCTGGTGGACCGGGGATGAATTGGAATTTGGCCTGCGAGATTCGGGGGCCTGTCTGGCCGTGGTCGATCCGCTCATTCTTGAACGCATCACGCCCGTTCTCGACCAATTGCCGGACCTGAGGAGTGTGGTGGTCGCGCGATCCCGCGGCGTACATTCCGACCCCCGTATTCGGTCTCTGGAAGATCTCATTGGTCCCACAGATCGCTGGGCACATCTGGCGGAGATTGGGCTGCCCCCGGTGGAGCTTGCTGCCGACGATGACGCAACGCTGATGTATACCTCGGGGACTACGGGACGGCCGAAGGGCGCTCTGGCGACACATCGGGCGGTTATATCCAACATCCTCAATTCGATGACCTGTCAGATGCGCATGTTGCTGCGACGAGGCGAGTCACCTCCAGCGCCCGAAGACAGGGATCCTGGCGCCACGCTTCTGGCCATTCCCTTTTTTCATGCAACAGGAGCTTTCGCGATTCTGATCCCGAGTGTGCTGCGGGGGGATAAGATCGTTTCCATGTACAAATGGGATGCCGGTGCAGCTCTTCCTATCATTGAACGAGAGAGGGTGTCGGCAGTGGGAGGTGTTCCGGCCATCGCGTGGCAGCTTCTGGAACATCCCGACCGCGATCAATATGATCTGTCCTCGGTTCAGGCTGTTTCCTACGGCGGAGCGCCGTCTGCGCCGGAGCTTGTCGCGACGATCAAGAAACATGTCCCGGATGCGGCCCCTGGAAACGGGTGGGGTATGACGGAGACCTGTGCGACTTCAACGCTGAACATCGGAGAGGATTATGTTAATCGGCCCAACAGTGCGGGAGCACCGCCGGGAGCCGTTGAGCTGAAGATCGTCGATCCTGACGGAAACACGCTGCCACCGGGCGAGGTCGGCGAGCTTTGGTGCAAGGGGCCGATGAATTGCCGTCTGTATTGGAACAGGCCTGAAGCTTCAGCTGAAACCTTTATCGACGGCTGGGTGGTGACTGGCGACCTTGCTCGCCTCGATGAGGAGGGCTTCCTGTACCTCGTTGACCGGGCCAAGGATATGCTGATCCGGGGTGGCGAGAACATTTACTGCATCGAGGTAGAGAACGCCTTATACGATCACCCTGCGGTTATGGACGCATCGGTCATAGGCATCCCACACAAGGTACTTGGGCAGGAAGTGGGAGCCGTCGTTCAGCTTAAACCGGGTATGTCTGCATCCGAGGATGAGCTCCGGGCACATGTGCGGGCGCAGATCGCGGCTTTCGCGCCCTATGCCGAGATCCGCGAGAACCTGATCGATGCGGATCATCGGCCCGACTTGCTGATCCGGGCGATGTTGTCCTTCCTGGGCGCGGAGCTGCGCGGACAGGCACAGGGCGGCTCGAACCCGCGG
>CAJXMY010000173.1 GCA_913056435.1 uncultured Hyphomonadaceae bacterium
GGTCGAGGTGCGCAATCGTCGGAAGATCCTTACGGGTTTATGGCCACCGGTGACTCGGCCCCTACGGATCCCTCAACCCGGGGCAGATTCGCGGTGGAGTCCTATCTCGATCACCACGCGGACAAGCTCGCCCGGAGATTCGATGCGAACACGTACATCGCGCTCACCGAGGCCATGACCCTGTTCGATCTTGGTCGTGGACGAGGTGGGGTCGCGAGTGCACTCTCCACGATTCACGCGCCCCTCACGGTTGTGGGTATAGACAGCGATCGCCTCTTTCCGCTCCGTTCCAGATATCCTCATTCTGCCGGCCATATTATTGTGTTTCGGGCTGAACGCCTGCGTCAGCTCCACGCCAACGCCGCGTGACGAAGCCCTGCTGAGACAACGGGATGCGGAGACGCAGACCCTGCTGGCCGCGCGGGAGCTGAGCCGGTTCGCCATTGCCCGTTACGCCTCCCTCACCGAGGATCCGCAGACCGCATCGCGGGAATATCAGAAAATTTCACCTTCTCAGATGCGCGACCCGGTGATCGCCGACCGGGCCTTGTTCTCGACCCTGCTGGTCGGCCGTGTGGATCAGGCCGCACGTCTGGCCTCCGCACTCCCGCTCTCGACGCTGGCGGCCAGCGATCTGGCCAGGCTGACCCTGGCGGTCGATGCCATTGCGGATGACCAGCCCGACCGGGCGCACAGCTGGCTCGCAGCCGAGTGGCGAAGTCCGTTCCACGCCAGCCTCGCCGGCTCCATCAAGGCTTGGCTGGTCTTCGAGCACATGCCGGAGGCCGGCATTGCCCTTCAGACAGAGGTGGGCTTCGGGAACCCCCTGTTGCAGAGGCTGGGGGAGACCCTGGCCGCCCGGATGAAGGTGGAGTCCGGCGACATCGACGGAGCGCTGGCCGACTTTGCAGCCCTCTGGCTGGACCAGGCCGGAACCGCCATTGGCATCGAAACAGAGGCCAGGCTTCTGGCCCGGTCCGGTCAGACCACACTCGCCCTGGCCCGACTGGACGGATTCCGCGAAACGGTGGGCCGCCACCCCGCCCTGTCTGCCCTGGCCGAAGAGATCAAGACCAACCGGGTTTCCGCTCCAGTCCCTCTGCAGCCGCGCCGGGGCATGGCCCTGTTCATGTACGCGGCCGCCGCGGCCCTGAGCCAGCAACACGACAGCGACGTCGCCGCGGTCTATTTCGCCCTCGCGCTACACCTCGATCCGCAACTTGACTCCGCGCGCTCACTCTGGGCGGACGCCCTCGATCGATCTGGCCGCCGGACCGACGCCGTTGAGCTGCTCCAGGCCATTTCCCCCTCTTCGGTCTATTACACCTCCGCCCAGGGACAGCTGGCCTGGATCCTGCTGCGGGACAACCAGACCGAACGGGCCCTCGATCTCGCCAGGACCACGCTGGAGACCCATCCGGACAGAAACATACAGATCCAGTATGGTGACCTCCTCCGGGCGTCAGGACGGATCGGGCAGGCCATTGCCGTCTTCAGCGACGTCATCGAAGCCGATGCCGCGGCCGGCGCGTATGACTGGCGGCTCTATTTCGCCCGGGGCGCGGCCCGGGAACAACTGGGCTTCTGGGCCCCGGCAGAAAGTGATCTGGAAACGGCCCTCGGCCTGAACCCCACGAATCCAGAGATTCTGAACTATCTCGGCTATAGCTGGATTGATCGCGGGCTTCATCTCGAGCGGGCTCTCGGCCTGATTGAGCAGGCCCTCATTCTGGCACCTGACAGCGGGGCCATCACCGACAGTCTGGGTTGGGCTTTTTACCGCCTCGGGCAATATGACCGGGCGGTGTATCATCTGGAGCGGGCCACTGAACTGGACCCGCGAAATGCCGGCATCCTCGATCATCTGGGCGACGCCTACTGGCAGACCGGCCGCTACAGCGAAGCCGGGTATCAGTGGCAGCGGGCGCTGGACCTTGCGGCAACAGACACCGACCGCGCGGCCTATGCCGCAAAGCTGACCCTTCAGCCTACCCCTGACCTCGGTCGCACGCTGTCCGGGGAGGCAAACCGGCCATGACCGTCTATCGGGCCGACGCTCCTGCAAAGGTCAATCTGTCTCTTCACGTTGGCGCGGTTCAGGACAATGGACGCCACCCCCTGATCTCCCTACTGGCCTTTGGCGACGCCCGCGTGGCCGACAGGCTCACCGCACGCCCCGCCCGCATGTCGAGCCTGGCGGTGTCCGGCCCCTATGCGGAGGCCTGCGGCCCGGCCCGCGACAATCTCGTGCTCAAGGCGGCCCGGGCGATGGCGCAGGCCCTTCAAGGCGACTGTCCACACCTCGCCTTCGAGCTTGAAAAGAGGTTGCCTGCCGCGGCAGGCATCGGGGGAGGATCCGCCGATGCGGCGGCGGCCCTGCGTCTGATTTGTGAGGCCTCCGCATTGCCGGAGGCCTATCCGGCCGCCCTGCGGATTGCCCCGACCCTCGGCGGAGATGTTCTGGCCTGCCTGCACAATCAGGCGGGCTGGATGCGGGGTGACGGCGACATGTTTGAGCCATCACCCGACATCCCGTCCCTGCCCGCCCTCCTTGTCAATCCGGGCCTGTCCTGTCCCACAGGTCCGGTGTTCGAGGCCTACGATTCCGGGCGTGTTGAGCGCCTCAGCCACCCGCCACTGCACCGCCGGCACCGGTCCGCCAAAGGCATGATCCGCTTTCTGAAACGGCGAACCCGGAACGATCTCATGACCCCGGCCATGGCGCTGGTCCCCGAGATCAAAACCGTCCTGAAAACGCTCACCAAACTCCCAGGGGCGAGGCTGGCACGGATGAGCGGGTCCGGGGCCACCTGCTTTGCCCTGTTCGACACAGAGCGTGCTGCCGAGCAGGCCGCCGAACTTTATGCCAGGGCCGCGCCCACCCATTGGTGCGTGGCCTGCACCCTGGGCAGCCCAGCAGCCCCGAAAAGACCGGCCTCGTCGGCTTAGGCCGACCGGCCTTCCTGCAGGGTCAACAGCGTGCGCAGCTCCGCCGGACGCGCCACAGCCGATGGCCGCCAGGGCCTGTGGATCCAGGCCAGCAGAGAACACCCGCCGATCAGCCCGGCCCCGACCCCGAGAAGGGCCCAGCCCGGCAGGGTCGACAGATCACGCAGTCCGGCATAAGCGAGCCCACCCCCAACAAGGGTGAGGACCACCCCCAGCACGAACAGGGCCCGGCTGAAAGGGCCGCCAGAATCATAGCGGATCCCCAGATCCTGATGATGCCGGTCAAGTTCCGCGAGGACGGCCAGGATCAGATCGATGAAGTGCGTCCTGTCCCGGGACAGGCCGGCATCGCTGCACTCCAGCCGGATCTGATCGGAGCCCGACTGCATATCAAGCCAGGCGCTGCGGGTCCCGCGATAGGACACATCCCCCCACTGCGCCGATGTCACATCGCCCAGCTTCAGCACCGGTCCGCCGCGCCGCATGACATGGCCTTCCTTGATCGCCCAGACATATTCAGGCCGCATCGGCGCCGGGCGAAAGGCAAATTCAGGGAAGTCCGCCATCAGAACGCCCTACATGTTCGGATAGGCGGGGCCGCCCCCGCCTTCGGGAGTCTCCCAGTTGATGTTCTGGTTGGGGTCCTTGATGTCGCAGGTCTTGCAGTGAATGCAGTTCTGAGAATTGATCTGGAAACGCGGCGCTTTGCCATCTTCCTCGATCCACTCATACACGCCCGCCGGGCAATAGCGGGCCGACGGACCAGCATAGACATCATATTCGGACGTCTTCTGCAGATCCGGATCGATCACCTTCAAATGAACCGGCTGATCCTCGGCATGGTAGGTGTTGGTAAAAGAGACGCTGGTCAGCTTGTCAAAGCTGAGCACACCGTCGGGCTTGGGATAGGTGATCTTCGCGCACTTGCTGGCCGGCTTCAGATAGGCGTGGTCTGCCTTCTTATGACGCTGCGTGGTCAAATAGCCAAAACCGAACAGGTATCGCAGCCACATGTCTGGCATCGAGATCATCGCCCCGCCGAGCGTTCCGAAGCGCGACATGAGCGGTTTGACATTACGGACCCGCGACAGGTCCGTCTTGACCCAGCTGGACTCATAAGCGGCTTCATAGGCGCCCAGTTCGTCACCGCCGCGTCCCTCGCGAATGGCCTCAACCGCCGCCTCCGCAGCCATCATGCCGGTTTTCATCGCATTATGGGTGCCCTTGATGCGCGGCAGGTTCACGAAACCAGCAGAGCACCCAATGAGGGCACCCCCTGGGAAGGCCAGCTTGGGCACAGACTGCATCCCGCCAGAGGTGATGGCCCGGGCGCCGTAAGCCACCCGTTTTCCTCCTTCGAGGAATTTGGAAATTTCATCATGATGCTTGTAGCGCTGAAACTCCTCATAGGGCGCCAGCCAAGGATTTTTGTAATTCAGGTGCACGACATAGCCCACGGAAACGAAACACTCATCGCCGTCCATGAAATGATACAGGAAGCCCCCGCCATTGCCGTCCTTGTCTTTTACCGGCCAGCCAAAGGTGTGCTGAACATAGCCCGCCTCGAATGCCGGATGATCCCTGGGCACCGACCAGACTTCTTTCAGCCCGATGCCATATTTTTGGGGATCGCAATCGGCCTCCAGATCATATTTGGCCTTTACCCTTTTGGTCAGGGACCCGCGGGCGCCTTCTGCCAGAAGCACATATTTGCCCAGAAGCTCCATGCCGGGTTCATAGTCCGGCTTGTGCGTCCCGTCCTCTGCGATGCCCATCACGCCGGCCACGACCCCGCGGACTTCCCCATTGTCGCCGTAAACCAGTTCCGAAGCGGCGAAGCCGGGGAACACCTGGACCCCCAGATTTTCCGCCTCCTGACCCAGCCAGCGGCAGGTATTGGCGAGGGATCCGGTAAAGCAGCCATGATTGTGCATAAAAGGCGGGAACCCGAATGTCGGCATCCCCATGGCCCCTTTGGGTCCCAGTAATTTGTACTTGTCCTTGGTCACTTCCGTGCGCAGCGGCCGGTCATCGCGGGTCCGCCAGTCCGGGATCAGTTCATCAAGGGCTTTTGGATCCAGAACCACGCCGGACAAGATGTGCGCCCCGATCTCGCCGCCCTTTTCCAGAACGACCACTTCCAGCTCTTCCCCGGCCTCATTGGCAAGCTGCTTGGCGCGGATCGCGGCAGAAAGCCCGGCCGGGCCACCCCCGACAATGACCAGGTCAAATTCCATCGCTTCGCGTTCGC
>CAJXMY010000174.1 GCA_913056435.1 uncultured Hyphomonadaceae bacterium
TCAGGACCGGTCACGCTGGGCCTGACGGCCTTCCTCCAGCAAGGCGTCGGATGCGTTCTCAAGCCGGTCCTGCAACCGGACCAGCATATCCTTGTTCGCAAGCCCCGCGGGAACCGGTGGCAGCAGCTCATACACAATCTTTCCTGGCCGACGGCGCAAGCCCCGCGCCGGCCAGCACAGACCCGAATTGGTGGCCATAGGCAGGACGGGCAAATTCAGGGCCTTGTAAAAGGCGCGCAGACCCGCCGGCTTATAGGCTGGCGGCGCCCCGGGGGCGGTTCGGGTCCCCTCGGGATATATGGTGAGCTGGCGCCCCCTGCCTTCCGGCACCCTTGACTGAGCCGCCTTCAGCATTTTCCGCATGGTCTGGGCGCCTCCGCCCCGGTCGATTGGAATTTGACGGGACTTGAGGGCATACCACCCCAGAAACGGGTACCACAAAAGCTCACGTTTCATGATCACCACAGGGTCATCAAAATACAGGAAGGGAATAAAAACATCCAACATGGCCTGATGCTTCCCCGCGATCAGCTGAGGGCCTTGGCCCACATGTTCACGACCGCGTAATTCCACCTGTATCCCGCACACAATCCGCAGTCCTGCGATCACCAGATGAGCATAAAGACGGATCAGGCCGACAATAAAACGGCGGGGTAGCAGGAGCGCCGGCAGAGCCATCAGGCCCAGAACCGCCATGCCGCCGTATAACCAAATCACGAAAAGCAGGGACCGTAAGAGGGTCATCTCACCTCCTTCAATGCACGCAGGACCGTCAGGCGCGCAGCGGCACGCGCCGCTAGCCCGGCGGCAACAGGTGTCGAAAACAGGATCAGTATATCCCAAATATCCAGACTGAGCCGGGGAAGCAGCTCGGCTTCAGCCCCGGCGCTCGAGGACGCCAAAAACACGATTAGGGCGGTAATCATAAGAGCGCCCAGAGCCCCGCCCGTACCGGCCTGAGTGGCCAGCCCCCAGAAGCGTCTTGCGAATAAAGCCGCGATAAATCGGTCCTCTGCCCCGGACAGGTGGAGAACGTTCACAATGTCCCGGCGAGCAAGCAAAGCGGCTTGGGTGGCGAAGGCGATGACAGCAATTGCGGTCGCGACTAGCAAACCAACCGCGCCAAATCCGACCAGCCTCAGCACCGCCAGCGCATTCTGAACATGAGCCGCGAAACCGGCATGTGTCCCCACCTCTCCGGCGACGCCGAATTCCCCAAGAACAATCTCTATCCCAGGTATTGGGTCTGCTGTATCCATATCCACCTGAACAGCGATCAGCATGGGCACCGGCAGACCCTCCGGCAGACCACCCGGGCCAAAACTTGGCGCCAGCAAGTCTTCTATCTCTTCTCTGCTCAATAGGCGTGCCTGCGAAATACCCGCGAGGTTTTCAATCTCACCTGTGACTTCGGCCGCTATACGCCGGTCTGTCCCCTCCAGAATGACGGTCACCTCACCCTCAATCTGATCACCCCAGGCGGCCGCAGCGGCATAGGTGCCTCTCGTGGTCAGCGCCGCCAGGGCCGCAAGGAAGCAGAGTGCGCCGATGACGAAGAACAGTGCGGCTTCTCGTGCGTCACTCTCTGGAAGTAGTGGTGATTCACGTTTCATGTGGCACCGCCCTTGCGACGTGCGCGCAACCGTCCCTGCTGAATGTGATAAGCGGGCCGATTAAACTCCTCAACAATACCCAGGTCGTGGGTTGCTATAACGACCGTTGTGCCGAACCTTTTATTCAATTCCATAAACAGGCGCAGAATTTTCCGGCTCATTTCGGGATCAACATTCCCCGTTGGTTCATCGGCGATCAGCAGATCGGGTTTATTGATCAGAGCTCGCGCGATCGCGACCCGCTGTTGTTCCCCTCCCGACAGCTCTGAAGGTCGTGCACCGATCCGTTCGCTCAACCCGACCCAGCGCAGGAGATCCTCGACCTCGTTCTGGTAGCTTGCCAGCTTTTGGCCAGCAACTCTCAACGGAAGCGCCACATTTTCAAAAGCGTTGAGATGATTGAGCAGGCGAAATTCCTGAAACACCACCCCAATCCGCCGCCGTATCCCGACCAGATCCCGGCGCTTTAACAGACGTGTCGACCGTCCAAAAAGGCAGACATCCCCTCGACCGGGAGCCAGGGCGAGATACATCAGCTTCAGGAGAGTCGACTTTCCAGCACCCGACGACCCCGTCAGAAAACTGAAGGACCCCTGTGCAAGAGTCAGGTCAACTTCACGCAAAATGTCCTCATTCTTCCCATAGGATAAACTCACGCCATCCAATCGCACGGCGCTGTTATCCTCAAAGTCGAAGCGAATGCGAGACATGCAAAAGCCTTCCGTGAGTGGTGACGATTCTATCGACTATTCCCGCGAATTGAGCGAATGTCCAAGTCATGATCCTCACCTGTCCCGAATGCGAAACACAGTACTTCGCCGAAGATTCTTCGATTGGCGATAGTGGACGAACCGTGAAATGTGCCACGTGCGGTCACACGTGGTTTGTCTCAGGGGAGACTGAACAGTCCTCAAATGTGCAGCGAACAGGTGCACACGAAGCCTACAGAGCACGTCTCCTTGAGCGCCGACGCAGCCTCAGTCGTCTGGCTGGAACAATGGCTTGGGCGGGAACCAGTGCCTTCATAGCCGCAGCGCTTCTCGGCGTAATTATCTTTCGGGACGAGGTTGTTTCAGTGTGGCCGCAGTCTGCTTCGGCTTTCCGATTTGCCGGTATGGAGGTGAACCGGTTTCAAATGGAGTTTGTCAGCGCTGAACCGAAACGATTCTTTGAAGGAACCACACCCATTCTGGAAATTCGCGGCGTTGTAAGGAATATTTCCGGGAAAGCAGTCAAAGCCCCTCAGGTCAAAGTTGATCTTATAGACGAGTCCGGGACCGTCGTTTCTGAGACCTTCACCCAGATATCCCTCGACAGGATCGAGGCCTTCCAAACAGTCGAATTCAGGACACGTATCGAAGACCCCCCTTATGAGGCTTTTGAGCTCGATCTGTCTTTTGTTCCGCTAGTGGTCTCTGAAGCCACCCTTCAACAGGAACACCGGGATGCCGACTGATCTCGACATCATCCTTTCGGAGGCTGACCTCGGACAACGCATTGAGGATCTGGCCGCCCGCCTCGCACCAAGACTGAGCGGCGAGTGGACAATTGTCTCAATCCTGATCGGCGCCATGCCGTTCACAACGGACCTCATGAAAGCCCTGACGAAATTTGATATTCATCCGAGGCTCGATGTGATGTGGCTGGAAAGCTATGGAGAGGCGCGCACGAGCAGCGGTCGCATTGTCGTTCGGGCCGATATCGCTCGCCCGGTGGCCGGCGAGGGCGTCTTACTTCTGGATGATGTATTTGATACAGGGCGCACACTCAGTTTCGCTCGAAACCATCTGCTGGCCAAAGGCGCCCGGGAGGTACTGACCTGCACGCTGGTTCGCAAACCCAAGGCACCGGTGGGGACCAATGACGTTGACTTCCATGCGATCGATGCCCCTGAACGCTTTCTGGTAGGCTACGGTATGGACGATGCCGGACGGTTTCGGGGACTTCCTTTCCTGGGCGCATTAAAATAGGCGCACAATTGGGACTATACTTTTGTCCATTGTGCAAAACGTGTGGCGATCACTTCGTAAACAGGCCTCTTGAACGGAACGATCAGGCGAGGAACAGTCTCCAGAGGAGCCCACCGCCACGCATCGAATTCCGGTGTATGCTTATCCAACCGAACATCATTGTCTGAGCCTTTGAAACGAAGGGCAAACCACTTCTGGCGTTGACCCAGATAGGGTCCGCCCATCCTGCGTTTCAACTCGGATGGAAAATCATAATAAAGCCAGTCCTCGGTCTCATCGAGGACCTCCACCAACTTCGCGGCGACTCCGATTTCTTCATCCATTTCCCGCAGTGCGGCGTCGCGTGCAGATTCGTCAGAATCCACGCCTCCCTGAGGCATCTGCCACTGAAAAGGGCCACGCCCGTTAATACGCCGACCAAGAAAAACATGTCCCTGACCGGAAAAAAGAGCCAAGCCAACATTCGCCCGATAAAGGGAGGGATCTCGTTTTGAAGACGTCACCCCTGTGGACTTAGCTCAGCAACCTCAATCTGGCCAGATGTTCCATTCCGCCTCGCGAAATGAGTTGCCGGTGCAATAAGAATTCCCTGTTGATCGAGACGCTCAAACCAGTCTTTCAACAGGTCGATCGTGATCGGAAAGGGCATCGCCGATCCCATAGAGGCGCCATGCTCCAAGGCCTCGGCCTCCAGCAAAAGAAGCTGTGTCTCGATTTCTGCCGCCTCAGGGCGAGCATCTATTGCGGTTGCAGCCTGGCCAAAGATCAGCCCCTCGACCTGTCCCGCTGTTCTCAAACCCGACCCGGCCAGATGGCCATCCCCAAAAAACGCCAGACCATTGGCGCTCAGATGTTCCAGAATTGGGGCGATCGCATCCGGCTGGGTGGCGAACTTATCCCCCTGGAAATTCACAACACCGGCATAACCGGTCCCTTTGGCCAGCAGAATACCGAGATTACGAACATTCTGGCTTGCCGCGGCATCCGTCCGGAGGATCTGCGGGTGTTTCTCGAGGAGGCCGCCGGCATCTCCAAATACAAGGAGCGCCGTCGAGAGACCGAAAATCGCATGCAGCGGACTCTCGACAACCTCGATCGTCTTACCGATTTGAGAGAAGAGTTAGAGCGCAATCTGACCCACTTGAAACGTCAGGCTCAGGCCGCGGAACGCTACGCTGAACTGAAAGCCGAGGAGCGACAGCTCAAGGCACAGCTTCTCGTGCTGCAGCGCCGTTCTCAGGCGGGCGCGCAGTCGCGAGCCCAGCGCGAAATCGACGACTTTTTGGTAGAGCGTGAGAAGCATCAAGCGGCGGTCGCGAGTGTAGCGGCTGAAATCGAGTCGCTGCGTCAGCAAATTTCCGAGTCAAATCAGGTAACGAACGATCTTCAAGGTCAGTTTTACTCGCTGGGCAGTGATATCAGCAGAATCGAACAGGCGATACAGTTTGCGCGAGAGCGTCGGGAGTCAGTTGCCAAGGACCTAGAACAAACATTGGAAGGAAAGCAGCGCGAGTTGGCGCTGTCGACGGCGGATGGACAGCGCTTTGAGGACTTAGCAGAAGC
>CAJXMY010000175.1 GCA_913056435.1 uncultured Hyphomonadaceae bacterium
CTGCCGATGAAGCCTCGTTGTTTGTGGGTGAGCTAAGCCTAGGGGGCGCGCTTCGGCCCGTTCATGGCATTGTCTCCATTTGCGATATGGCCAAAGCCAACAAAATTGCCCGTGTCTTTGTCCCCGCCGACCCCAGACGGGTCACGCTCTATGTGTGCGGCCCGACCGTCTATAATCGGGCCCACATCGGTAATTTCAGGCCGGTCATTGTTTTTGACACCCTGTTTCGCGTGCTGCGTCAGACCTTTGGGGCAGAGTGTGTCCTGTACGCCCGGAATTACACCGATATTGAGGACAAGATCATCGCGGCCTCGCAGGCCAGCGGCCAGTCCATTAGCGCGCTGACGCAAAAATATGCGGGTATTTATGCTGAAGATGCCGAGGCTGTGAATGCGCTGCCGCCAAGCCTGACGCCTTGGGCGACAGACCATGTGGGTGATATGATCGCCATGGTCACGCGATTGGTAGATCGTGGATATGCCTATGTCAGTGCCGGGGGCGTGTACTTTCACGTTTCGGGTATGGCGGACTATGGGCGGCTGTCTGGTCGCAAGCCAGGCGACAATGAGGCGGGGGCCCGGGTCGCTGTCGATCCGGACAAGCGGGATCCTGCCGATTTCGCACTCTGGAAATTTGCCAAGCCTGGTGAACCTGATGAGGCGATCTGGGACAGTCCGTGGGGGCGGGGGCGCCCGGGCTGGCACATAGAATGTTCAGCGATGGCGGCACGGCACCTTGGTCAGACCATCGATATTCACGGTGGCGGGATCGATTTGCAGTTCCCGCATCACGAAAATGAGATCGCCCAGTCTGAATGTGCCCATGGGACAGAGATGGCCAGATTCTGGATGCATAATGGCTTTCTGGATATGAGCGGCGAGAAGATGTCCAAGTCTTTGGGCAATGTCGTCTTGCTGGGTGATCTGCTGCAGGACTGGGAGGGTGAGGTTATCCGCTTTGCCATGTTGTCCGGTCATTACCGGGCGCCGTTGGACTGGACCAACGCTCTGCTGGAGCAGGCGCGCACGACGCTTGGCCGGATTTATGGGGCTCTGCGCCGGGTCTGGTTGGCGGAGGGCGGCGAGGCTGAAGACCGGGCTGTTCTGAACGCGCTTGAGGATGATCTGAACACACCGATGGCGCTGGCGGAACTGTCGCGGCTTGCCGGTGAAGCCAATGCCGCTGCAGACCGGGGGGACGAGGCGAGTATGGCGACGCTCAGGGCGGAACTCCTGGCTGCGGGGGCCCTGTTGGGGCTTTTGACCAAGACACCTGCGGCGTGGGAGCAGGGGGGTGACATTGAGGACAAGGTGAGGGTTGATGCCCTGGTTCAGGCCCGACTTGACGCCCGTGCCGCAAAAGACTGGGCGGAGGCGGATCGCATCCGGGAGGAGCTGCGTGCCGAGGGGATCGAAATCATGGACAGTGCCGGTGGGTCGACATGGCGTCGTCTCTGACGGAGGAGCCTCTGAATTCTCGACGGTCTGGGGGACGGACCTATGGCTGACGCCTATAATCTGGAAACCCTTCTGGCGCGCCTTTGCGACAGCACAGAGGGAGAAACCATTTCGGTTCGAGATCTTCTGGATGCCGTGGGCGCGCGGGCCTATGGGCCGGTTTTGACGGTTCTCGGATTCATTTCGATCAGCCCGCTGACCCTGATTCCGGGAGCGAACTGGCTGGTCAGCTTCATTATTCTGGTCTTTGCCCTTCAGATGGCGCTTGGGCGGGCGTATCCTTGGATTCCTGCACGGGCACTCCGGGTGACCTTTCCGCGCCAGTATCTGGTGTCTGGGGTGCGGGACTTTCGCGGGGTTGCCCGCCAGATCGACCGTTTGATCCAGCCGCGTCTGACCTGGCTGACGGGCGCCCCATTTCTCCAGCTGGTCGCCTTGATCTGCATTTCGGCTGCCCTGGTCTCCCTGCCCCTGGGCCTCATTCCTTTCGGGCCGGTTCTACCTGGCGTGGCTATTCTTCTTTTTGGGCTTGCGGTCACGGCGCGGGACGGCGTTTTGCTCATCGCCGCATGTGCAGCGCTTTTTGGCTCCGGGGCACTTTTGCTGCATGTCTGGTCGCTCTTGCCTGCCTTCTCTCTTGATTTTTGAGCGGCGCGGCGCGACATCAGCCGTCATGTCCGACCTGTATCACAACCGTGTTCTGGAGCTTGCCGCAGAGATTCCCAACCTTGGCCGCCTGCCGGCGCCGCAGGGCTCGGCGGAAAAGGTCTCGCGAATATGCGGATCTGCCGTCAGGGTGGATGTCTGCCTGTCGGAGGACGGTGACCGCGTCACCGCGATCGCTGTCGAGCCCAAGGCCTGTGCACTCGGACAGGCCGCCACCTCCATTCTCGCGGAACACGCGATTGGCGCGTCCATAGAGGACATCCGTGCGGCCCGCGACGGCCTCGAGGCCATGCTGAAAACCGGCGGCGCGCCGCCAAGGGGGCGGTTCTATGAATTGCGCCATTTGCAGGGCGTCCGCGATTACCCGCCGCGCCACGCCTCAACCCTTCTGGCTTTTGAGGCGGCGCTTGCCGCGATCGACGCGGCGCGGTTGGACTGATCCGGTCCGTTCCTCTCGACAGGGTTTGCAAGCTGGGTCTTGCGCAGACAGCGTAACCGACTCTAGATGGTCCGCCATGGCCCGATATCCCGTTCAGAAAGCCCGCGCCGTGATCGCGACGTCTCTCCTTCTGGGGTATAAGTTGACCCTGTCCCCTGTCCTGGCGCTTTTCGGGGCCCGGTGCCGCCACAGTCCCAGCTGCAGCGAGTTTGGTGCGGGTTGCGTGGCGCGTCATGGGGTTTGGTCGGGTGGCTGGATGACCCTTGCTCGGCTCAGCAGGTGTCGACCCGGAGGGTCATCCGGATATGATCCGGTGCCCGAGGTTCGGCCGGATATCCCGGCTTGGGCCCCTTGGCGATATGGGGATTGGGCTTTGACAGAACGTCCATTTCCTGATCAGGGACCCGCAAGAGAATGAAAAGAGGCTGACCATGATTCACGTCACGCTCCCGGACGGATCCCGCCGCGAATTCGAGGTCGGGGCGACCCCGCTTGATGTCGCCCTGAGCATTTCGGGCTCCCTCGCCAAGAAGGCCCTCGCGGCACGGGTTGATGGGGAACTTCGAGACCTGACCCGGCCACTCGAGGGTGACGCGGCGGTGGAAATCGTGACCGCAAAGGATGCTGATGGGTTGGAGCTGATTCGCCACGACGCGGCGCATGTTCTGGCACAGGCCGTCCAGGATCTTTTCCCGGATACGCAGGTGACGATCGGGCCGGTTATAGATGATGGCTTCTACTATGATTTCGCTCGGGAAGAGCCGTTTTCATCGGAAGACTTTGACCGCATCGAACAGCGTATGTGCGAGATCGTGGATGCGGACTATCCGATCGTAAGGGAGGTCTGGGACAAGGAGACCGCGATCAGCACCTTCAAGGATATTGGTGAAGATTATAAGGCCCAGATCATTGATGATATCATTCCTCCGGGCGAGGACATCACCGTTTACCGTCAAGGCGACTGGTTCGACCTCTGCCGGGGGCCGCATCTGCCCTCGACGGGCAAACTCCCCAAGGCGTTCAAGCTGATGAAGCTGGCGGGAGCCTACTGGCGCGGGGACAGCCGGAATGAAATGCTCCAGCGCATGTACGGCACGGCCTGGGCCAGCGACAGGGATCTCAAGGCGCATTTGACCCGGCTCGAGGAAGCTGAGAAGCGGGACCACCGCAAGCTCGCCAACCAGCTAGACCTGTTCCACCTGGACAGTCTGGCCATGGGCTCGGTCTTCTGGCATCCGAAGGGCTATCAGGTCTGGCTTCAGGTCGAGGCCTATATCCGCCGCCAGCTTGAGCGTGAGGGCTACAATGAGGTCAAGACACCCCAGTTGATGGACAGTGCGCAGTGGGAGAAATCCGGTCACTGGGGCAAGTTCCGTGAGAATATGTTTATTGTCCCGGACTTCGTTCCGGAGGGGGAGGGCGATGTCACGGTTCCTCAGGATGCGCGGCTGATGGCGATCAAGCCGATGAATTGCCCGGCGCACGTCGAGGTCTTTAAATCGTCGCAGAAATCCTACCGAGACTTGCCGCTGCGCCTCGCCGAATATGGATGCTGCCATCGCAACGAACCCCATGGGGCGCTGCATGGCATTATGAGGGTCCGCCAGTTTACCCAGGATGACGGGCATATTTTTTGCCGCGAGGACCAGATTGTCTCTGAGACCCAGAAATTCTGTCGTCTCCTTCAGACAGTCTATGATGATTTCGGGTTCACTGAGGTCGCCGTGAAATTATCGACACGCCCGGAGGTTCGGGCCGGGGATGACGCGACCTGGGACCGGGCGGAAGCGGCCCTCGAGGACGCGGTCAAAGCCTCAGGGCTGCCCTATGAGATCATGCCGGGCGAAGGGGCATTTTACGGCCCGAAGCTCGAATTCCAGCTGACCGATGCCATTGGACGGGTCTGGCAATGCGGCACCCTTCAGCTCGATTATGTCGTGCCGGGTCGCCTTGGAGCCACCTATATTGGTGAGGACGGTGGCAAGCACGTTCCCGTCATGCTCCACCGCGCCATTCTGGGGTCAATGGAACGCTTCCTGGGCATTCTGATTGAGGAATTTGCCGGGGCGTTTCCGCTCTGGCTGGCACCGGTTCAGGTTGTGGTGGCGACCATCACCTCGGAGGCGGATACGTATGCCGAGCAGGTCGTCGAGACCTTGCGGGCCGCCGGCTTGCGGGCTGAGCTCGACACGCGAAATGAAAAGATCAATTACAAGGTGCGCGAGCACTCTGTTCAGAAAATCCCGGTCATCGCGGTGGTTGGGGCCCGGGAGGCGGCCGAGGGAACGCTCGCTTTGCGGCGGTTCGGGTCAAAGGCCCAGACCATGGTCACCCTTGGGGATGGGTTGGCTCAGTTGCGTCAGGAAGCCCTGGCACCGGACCAGAGGCGTGCTGCAGACACCTGAAGGGCCTGTCACGGCGTCGCTGGGCGGTTGACCAGGTCCGAAACGGTCGGGGTCAGCGCGTTAAAATCCAGCGAGGAAACCCGGAAGGCCCAGCCGGCC
>CAJXMY010000176.1 GCA_913056435.1 uncultured Hyphomonadaceae bacterium
CCCTGCCGTAGGTGGGCTTCAATCCAACAACGCCACAGAAGGACGCCGGTTGGCGGATCGAGCCGCCCGTATCCGACGCGGTGGCGGCAAGGCAGAGATTGGCCGCCACGGCGACCGCAGACCCCCCGGAGGAGCCCCCTGCCGTCAGATCCTGATTTGAACCGGCGCGCCGCCACGGGTTTGAAGGGGGCCCGAAGCGGGACGTCTCATTCGACGACCCCATGGCGAACTCGTCCATATTGAGCTTACCCAGCATGACCGCACCGGCGGCCCAGAGGTTTGCCGTTACGGTGCTCTCATAAGTGGGGGTGAAGTCACCGAGGATTTCTGAACACGCTGTGGTGCGGACACCGGCGGTGCAATAGAGATCCTTGATGCCGAGGGGCGCCCCCTCCAGCCGACCCGCCTGTCCAGCCGCCCGGCGCTTGTCGGAGGCCTCAGCCATGGCGCGGGCCTTGTCGGGTGTTTCCAGAACGTAGGCATTCAGCGCCCCGTTCGACGCCTCAATCTCGGCGATGAAGGCGTCGGTCAGCTCAAGGCTGGAAAAAGCCCCGGTCTTCAGCCCTTCTAAAGCGCCTGCCAAGGTGAGGTCTGTCAACTCGCCCATAAGGTCTCCTTGCCCTGCGACGGGCCATCTTCCAAAACGTCTTCCTAGTGCGCCTCGGGCCAGAAACGCAAGATCTAAGACGCCGCATGAGCGTCGTTTTTGTCCGTTGCCTGTGTTATCTTCAGCCGGCCCGAGATTCCTGAGAGGAGACCCACATGTCATTCATCCGCGCGCTCAGCGCTGCGCTTGCGGTCAGTCTCGCCAGCTGTTCGTCCTCCCCACCGACAGGCCCGGCGCCGGTGGACCTGTCCGACCCCAGGATCGGGGAGGAGGTGCGTCGGGTCTGTTTCGCATCGGGTCTAACCGGATTTCAGACCGCCACACCCCACAGTGTGATCCTGTCGCGGGGCACGCAGGACTATCTTGTCACCACGCGGACCCGATGCCGCGATCTTGACCATGCCGGGTCCGTGGCCGTCGACAGCCGCAGCAGCTGCCTCAGTCGGGGCGACAGGCTGATCGCCCATGACTCCGCCTTTGGCCCCCATACAGGGCCTACGCCCATACCCTGTTATGTCGATCAGATCTTCGTCTGGGACGGGGCGGCTGGAGACGACACGGTGACCGATCCGAGCGCACCAGACGACCCGCCGACCGAATAGAGATGTGTCTATTCCACAGCCTTGGGCACGACAAAGAACCCGTCTTCTGTTCTGGGCGCATTGGACAGGATTTCGGACTGGATCGACCCGTCCGTAACCACATCCTCGCGCATGGGCAGGGTTGTATCAACAACCGACGTCATCGGCGCCACACCGTCAATATCGACCTCATTCAGCTGTTCGATCCAGCTCAGGATGCCAGAGACTTCCCCGGCCAGCTGATCAAGCGCCTCGTCCTCGACCGCGATACGGCTCAGACGGGCGATCTTTCGAACATCATCTCTGCTGACACTCATCTTCGTCTCCATTTGACGTGGGCACGGATAGGCGGCACTGAGCCATATGTCCAGATACAGATATGATGGCCCTCGTTAACTTACAGTCTCTTCCCGACCGCGGTGTCCTGATCGGTCTTGACCCCGGTGCCCGCCGCCTGGGCCTTGCAGTTTGTGATTCCCTCAGACTGATTGCGACACCCCTGGCCATCCTCAAGCGCGGCCGTCGCCTCGCCCCGAGCCTCGCCGAGCTCTTCGCCCTCATCGACGAGCGCGGTGCCGTGGGTCTGGTCTGCGGCCTTCCGCTAAACATGGACGGGTCCGAGGGGCCCCGGTCGCAGGCCGCCAGAGCTCTGGTCCACAACATATTGGAATACCGAGACATTCCAATCGCTTTTCAGGACGAGCGGCTGTCGAGTGCCGAGGCCGAGCGGGTCATGATCGATGCAGATCTCAGCCGCGCCAGACGGGCCGAGAGCCTCGATTCATCCTCCGCCGCAATCATTTTGCAGACGGCGCTGGATCGACTGGTTAATATATCCAAGCGGGACGCTAGCCAGTCCACATCTTGACGTCGCGCCGCGTGCAGGCTTCACAGCGCTGGCAAAAAGGAGACAGGTATGGAGATCTGGTACGCGGCCGCAATGTTGGTCGGATATCTGTTCGGATCTGTGCCATTCGGCCTGCTGTTGACCCGCCTGTTCGGTCTGGGGGACATTCGCACCATTGGCAGTGGCAATATCGGGGCGACCAACGTCCTGCGGACCGGCCGCAAAGACCTGGCTCTGGCCACTCTTCTGCTGGATGGCTTCAAGGCCGGGATCGCCTTCCTGTTGGTGGCCGGTGCCAGTCAAAGCCGGGAGTTCGGCCTGATTGCCGGCGCCTTCGCCTTTCTGGGTCACTGTTATCCTGTCTGGCTGGCCTTCAAGGGCGGCAAAGGTGTCGCCACCTATGTCGGCCTTCTCGTTTTTGCATCGCCCAAGGGTCTGTTGGTTGGGGCGCCGATCTGGCTGACCGTGTTTGCGGTCACCAGGATTTCATCTCTGGCGGCATTGGCTGCGGCCTTTTTCGTTCCAGTCGGCGCCTTTTTGCTCGGAGAAACCCAGTTCGCTTGCTGGGTCCTGCTGGCGCTGAGCGGACTCGTCTTCTGGACCCACCGGTCCAACATCAAGCGCCTTCTCAGGGGGGAGGAACCGCGCTTCAGCAAGAAAAGCTGAGTGCTATGACAGATGAAACTTTCAGCCAGCGGGAACGTCTCAGCTGGCTCCGACTGGCCCGGACCCCACGAATCGGGCCGATCACCTTCGACCAGCTCATGCAGCGGTTCGGAAGCGCGGAGGCCGCGCTTGAGGCGTTGCCCTCCCTGCCCCGTTCTGGGCGCCATTTACAGATTCCCACCCAGGCCGAAGCCGAGGACGAGCTTTCGAAAATCGAGCGCCTGGGCGCAAAACTGGTTTGTGCCGGAGAGGCGGCCTATCCCGCACTCCTCGCCCAGCTCACGCCGCCACCACCGGTTCTCACCCTGAAAGGGCACATCACGCTGAGTCAGCGACCCAGCATTGCCATCGTCGGAGCCCGCAACGCATCGGCGGCCGGGCTTCGCCTTGCCAGAGACATGGCTGCCATTCTGGGGGCGGCCGACTTCACGATCGTGTCCGGCCTTGCAAGGGGGATCGACAAGGTGGCCCATCTTGCCAGCCTCGAGAGCGGGACGGTTGCCGTCCTCGCCGGGGGTCTGGATCATGTATACCCCCCACAGAATGCCGATCTCTACCACGAGATTGGGGAACGGGGCCTGCTGGTGTCGGAGAACCCAATCGGCATGATGGCCCAGGCGCGCGATTTCCCGCGACGAAACCGGATTGTAACAGGGCTGGCCTACGGCGTTGTTATCGTCGAGGCCGCCGAGAGGTCAGGGTCACTGATCTCCGCCCGTTTTGCTGGCGAACAGGGCCGCGAGGTGATGGCGGTTCCCGGGTCACCTCTCGATCCGCGGGCCGCCGGCAATAACCACCTCATCCGGGAGGGCGCGACCCTGGTGCGCAAAGCTGAGGACGTTCTGGAAGTCCTTCGTCATATCAGGGCTCCTGGGCTCGAAGCGCCTGAGCCGCGTTATGTCCGTGCAGCCGGAACCGAGGGTCCCATTCCGGATCGTCAGCTTGAAGCCGTCCGTCAGGTTCTCAGTCCAACCCCCATGCCCCTTGACGACATCGCCAGAGCCGCCGAACTCGGCGCCGCCCGATGTGCTGCCATCCTTATGGAACTGGAACTGGCCGGCATCGCCCAAACCTTCGCCGGCGGGAGTGCCTCATTGGTCGTCCCGGCGCCGTAAGCCGATCGGCTGCGCTTTTCGCTCCGGGAGTGGATACCGGCGCTGGACGGCTGAGCCGACACTGCTTAATCGTCTACCCCATGTTAGTGGAGCGGCTTATGCGGTATTGGACCCTGATGGTGTGGCTGATCGCTTTGGCTGGCCTGCCATCTGCGGCACATGCGCAAGAAAATCCAGCCTCCTTGGCGCTGGAAAATCAGGTCATTTTAACCGCGGACTCCATCGATGTCGATGAAGCGGAAAATACCGTCACCGCCACCGGAAATGTAGAAGCTGTCTATAATGGCCGGATCATGCGGGCCGACAGGCTGGTCTATGACCGAGACACCGAAAAGGTTCGCGCCACGGGGCAGATCATCATCCTCGATCCGGACGGAACCCAACGCTTCGCGGATGAAATCGAGACCGATGCAAACCTGTCCGACGGTTATGCTGTTGGTTTCTCGACGCGCATGCCGAATGGGGGGCTAGCGACCGCGGATGCCGCAGTCCGGTCACCTGATGGGTCGAACGCGCTGGATAAAGTCGTTTACACGTCCTGTGAAATGTGTGGCAGCGACACCACCCCGACCTGGTCACTGCGGGCAAGACGCGCCGTGCTGGATGAAACCAACCAGATGTATTCCTATCTCGACACGGTCCTCGAGGTTGCCGGAATACCCGTTTTCTATCTGCCCTATTTTTCCCATCCGGATCCCAGTTCCGAAAGGCGGTCCGGATTTCTGGCCCCGGATTTCGGGACGTCCTCGAAACTCGGCCTGTTTTATCAGCAGCCCTATTACTGGGCGATCTCGCCGTCACAGGACCTCACCATCGCGCCCAAACTGATGGCCAATGTGAACCCGCTGCTTGAATTCGAATATCGAAAGCGGTTCTGGTCCGGGCGCCTGCAGGCCGAATTCAGCTTCACCAATGACCGCGACTTCGATTCCGAGGGGGCCCGGTTCGGGCCAAAAGAATGGCGCGGCCATTTCTTTGGCAGCGGCGATTTCGACATCACCGACGCCTGGCGCTGGGGCTTCGGCATCGAGCAGATGTCCGACGACCTCTACACCCGGCGGTACGACATAGAGGGTGAGAATGAACGCCGCGGGCTTTATTTCGGACAACCCCTGCGCCTTCTCAACCAGGTTTTTCTGCAGGGCCAGTCGACGAACTGGTATGCCGATGCGAGCCTGCTG
>CAJXMY010000177.1 GCA_913056435.1 uncultured Hyphomonadaceae bacterium
CCATTTCGCCGCGCAACTCGTCCCGGGGGATCACCGGTCGCATGTGCAGGCTGAAGCCCTCCGGCCGGCGACCCGCAATTTTCAGGCGATGGACGGCCGAGGCCTTCGCGGCTTCCCCGGAACGTCCCCGGAACCTTTCCCAAAGGCGTGCATCCTCCTCGTCACTGCGACGCCCCTGACTCACGTCAAAGCTGGGTCGGTCATGCATCGTGGTTCCGTCAAACTCCGATCAGGATGGCCGCAAGGCGGCAATATTGTCAGCATACTGGTCTGGCCCGCCGCGGAAAACGGCCGAGCCTGCAACGATGGCCGTGACACCGGCGTCAATCGCCCGAGGAGCCGTCTTGGGATTGAGGCCGCCATCCACCTCGAGGATGATGTCTCGCCCGGTCTGGTCGATCATCTCCCGCACGGCCGCAATCTTGTGCAACTGGCTGTCAATGAAGCTCTGCCCCCCAAAGCCCGGATTGACCGACATGATCAATACCAGATCGATATCTTCGAGGACGGGCTCGATCAGGCTGACCGGACTGCCCGGATTGAGCGCGACCCCCGGACGCATGCCCGCGCCCCGAATGGCCTGGATCGTGCGGTGAAGATGCGGTCCAGCTTCCGGGTGTACGGTCAGTATGTTTGCCCCGGCCCGGGCAAAATCCTCGATGAAAGGATCGACCGGCGCAATCATCAAATGAACGTCGAAAGGCTTCCGGGTGTGAGGGCGGAGTTTTTCGATGACTGGCGGGCCAAAGGTGAGATTGGGCACGAAATGGCCATCCATGACATCAACATGGATCATATCTGCGCCGGCCTCATCAATGCGACGGATTTCGGCGCCAAGCTCGGCAAAATCCGCCGAAAGGATCGAAGGAGAAATCAGGACATCTGCCATGTCCCATGGGGTAAAACGGAACCACCGCCAAGACAAGGCTGGCGGTGGTCTGACTGCTGTTAAAACCGGTGTGCCTAGTAGGCCGCAGAGATGAAAACCCCATCGGCACGGAACGCAACGTTCACAACCTGACCAACCTGAACCATAGTGTCGGCCGGCTGGACAATTTCCTTGATGTCGCCATTGCCGAAATCAACCGTGATTGCGAGGCCCGGCTTGGTGTTGAGCGCCTTTCCGGCCTCATTGCCAACAATCCCACCGGCAACCGCGCCGGCCACTCCGCCAGCCGTCTGGGCCTTGTCGCCCCCGCCCAGCTCGGAGCCCGCCAGGCCGCCGAGAATGGCCCCAGTGGCCGCCCCCAGGAAGGATCTTTCCGGCTTGATGGTGACAGACCGAACGGCCACCACAGTGCCCTGACGAATGGTTGAGGCGTTGCCGACCGCGGATGAGCTGACAGTTCCGGCCCCGTAGGTGGTGGCACACCCTGTGAGCGTTAAGGCCAGGGCAGCCATCGGGGCCGCCAGAATGCGAGACGAGCGCAGACGAAGTGAACTCTGTGGTGTCATGACACATGATCCTCTGAACAAGATGAACCATGATTTATGCACGGTTCATCTGAATTGTAGATGAACCGTGCTCTGGTTCAATCTGCAGATCGGATCAACCGGGCCATGTAGAAGCCGTCATAAGCGAAGCCCGCTCCGGGCAGGGTCAGCACATCCCCCTGAGCAGTCACCTGACCCGAAAATGCACCAACATCTTCGGGGCGGATCTTGCGACGCACCAGTCCGGACCCCCGCGCAATCGAGGCCTCAACCCGGTCCACGCCCTCCTGCGGACGCGGAGAGCAGACGCAGAAGACGACTTGCCCTCCCGGACGGACCATGCGGCTGGCCGCCGCCAGCAACCGATCCTGGATGTCCTGAAACCGGGCGACGTCCGCCGCCGATTTGATCCACGCCCCCTCCGGGTGCCGCCGCAAGGTGCCCAGTGCCGAGCAGGGCGCATCCAGCAAGACATGGTCGAACAGGGTCTCGGGGGTCCATGTCGTCGCATCCGCGGTGACAATGGTCACATTGTCCAGCCCGGTGCGGGCCAGATTCTCCCGGAGTCGCCGCAGGCGGGGCCTGGACCGGTCAAGGGCCACGCACCGGGCTCCGCGGGCTGCAAGCTGCAGGGTTTTCCCACCAGGTGCCGCACACAGGTCCAGAACATGCTCCCCCGGCGCGACGGCGAGGAGCTGCGCGGGAAGGGCCGCCGCCGCGTCCTGAACCCACCAGTCGCCGGTCTCATAGCCCGGGAGCTGGTCAACCGCCTGCAAAGGCAGCTCCACACTGCCAGCGCCAATGACTTGCCCCCCCAGACGGGAGGCCAGCGCCACGGCATCGCCGTCCCGCGGTGTCAGATGCAAGGCCGGCGCCGCCGTCTGGGCCTCGGCACAGGCCCGGGCCGCCGTCTCCCCGAGGCGGCCAGACAAATCCTGCCAGAGCCAGTCTGGCCAGATGGCCTCAACGGGGCTGGCATCAAAGGCTGACCGGTCGGCCACCACCTTGCGCAGAACCGCATTGATAAATCCGGCGGCCCGCCGCGCCGCCGGCCAGCTCTTGGCCGCCTCGACGCTGGCGCCGACGACCGCATGATCGGGCGTCTCCAACAACCAGGACTGGGCCGCCCCCAGACGCAACAGGGCGCGAACCGAAGCCGGGGCATCCGCCAGAGGCCGGTCCAGAAAAGGAGAGAGTCCCGCATCAAGGCGTCCCAAATGCCGCAGAACCGCACTCACCATCGCCCGCGCAAAGCCACGATCGGACCCGGTCAGCTCTGCGAAACGCGCCACGCCAAGCATGGCGTCATCCAGCGTGCGTCCCTGTTCGAGGACTGCAATCAGGAGGTCTCCTGCCGCACGACGCGCCCCGTTGTCGGCCAAGACTTAACCCCAGGGCCCCGCCGCGCGACCCGGGTCCGCCGCTGGACTGTCGGCCTGCCGCATCTCAACGGCGAGGCGATGGAGGGCCTCGATCCGGTTTGCCGTGGCCGGATGGGTGGAAAACAGGGCATCCCCCCGGCGCCCGGCCAGCGGGTTAATGATATACATATGGGCCATGGCCGGGTTCTGTTCTGCGCGCTGGTTCAGGGTCGCCCGCGCGCCGCGCTCGATCTTGGCCAGCGCCGAGGCCAGCCACAGCGGATTCCCGCATATTTCAGCGCCACGGCGGTCCGCCTCATATTCCCTGGACCGGCTGATCGCCATTTGCACCAGACCGGCGGCCAGTGGCGCAATGATCATGATGGCCAGAGCCGCCACGATCCCGCCACGCTGGCGATTGCCGAAAAACAAGGCGAAATTGGCCAGCATGCCGATCGCGCCCGCCAACGTCGCCGTGACGGTCATGGTCAGGGTGTCGCGATTGCCGACATGGGCGAGCTCGTGGGCCATGACGCCGGCCGTCTCTTCCCGCGACAACATGTTCAAGAGCCCGGTGGTCGCGGCCACGGCCGCATTTTTAGGATTCCGCCCGGTCGCGAAAGCATTGGGCTGCTGGGTGTCAATGATGTAAACCCGTGGCGCCGGCAGACCCGCGGACCGGGCCATGGCCTGGGTATCCTGGACGAAGGTCCGGATCATCGGACTCGCCTCCTCTGGCCGGACTTCGCGCGCGCCCTGCATCCGCAGGACAATCTTGTCCGCGTTCCAATAGGAGACAAAATTCATAACCGCGGCCACAGCAAAGGCGATCAGCAGGCCGGTCTGGCCACCGATCAGGAAGCCCACCCCCACGAACAGTGCCGTGAGCATGGCCAGGAGACTGAATGTTTTGAGTGTCGCCATGAAATTTAATCCACTCGCTATTAAGACGTTTCTCCATCAAGAAAGAGCATATAAGAGCATTGGTTAAGATTTTCAGGAGGTCTATTCATGTCTGATGACACAGGGTCCAGCCTCGGCGACTTGCCCCCGGCGGCCCAGCGCGCACTGGCCGAAGCTGCACAACGCCGGGCAGACCTCGACGCCCGGCAGGCGGCGCTGGAAGCGGGCCGGGAAACCGAAAAAGGTGGCCCCAAGACCATAGAGCCCACCCGCTACGGTGACTGGGAACGCAAGGGAATCGCCTACGACTTCTGAGCCGCGGCGTGGTCGGGCTCGGCCCGTACCGGATTCTCAAGGCAGCCCAGTCCCTCGATTTCGACCCGTACCACATCTCCGGCACGCAGATATTTCGGCGGATCATAGGCCGCGCCAACGCCACCCGGTGTTCCGGTGAAAATCACGTCACCGGCCTCCATCGTCATGGCCTGGCTCAGATGCGCCAGCTGATAGGCCGGCTTGAAAATTTGATGGCAGGTATTGGAGTCCTGACGCCGCTCGCCATTCACTTCACACCGGATCGCAAGCGCCAGCGGGTCGATCTCGTCCGCCGTCACGATCCAGGGGCCCAGGGGGGCGTGGCTGTCAAAGGACTTGCCGATGGAAAACTGGCCGGTTCGTCGCTGCCAGTCCCGGACACTGACATCATTGCCACAGCAATAGCCGAAAATACGGTCTGCGGCCTCACCCTCCGGCACATGGCGACCGCCGCGTCCCACGATGAAGACAAGTTCGGCTTCATAATCCACCCGGTCTGACACAAGGGGAATATCTATGGGATCACCCGGACCACAGATGCTTGTTTGCGCCATGGCGAAGAAGGTCGGGAAGTCCGGCGCCTGGCGCCCCGTCTCGGCGATGTGATCAGCATAGTTCAGCCCGAGACCCCAGATCTTTCCGGGCCGGGTGATCGGCGCGAGCAGGCGCACGTCGCTGAGGTGATGGTCGGCCCGGCCCGTTGCGGCCTCGACGCCCCCGCGCAGGTCCGGCCAGGATCGGATCAGCGTTTTCATATCGTCCCCGAGCGGCTCGAAACGCCCGGTCAGATCGGTCAGACCCTGTCCCTCCACACTTCCCAGATGCACCTGTCCGTCGACTTCATAGCGCGCGAGTTTCATAGCGTTGCCTTCCTGCCTGATGGTTCCCCGTCTCTTGGTTGGGCTTTGGGATCCGATGGTGTGATCACCATGGTGGGTGATCTGCAACGGCTGGCCCGACATCAGGGTCT
>CAJXMY010000178.1 GCA_913056435.1 uncultured Hyphomonadaceae bacterium
AATATCGACCGTCTTTCCACTGACACGGCCTGTAATCGGTGCCAGAATGGCGGTCCTGCCCAGAGCCAGTTCCGCGTCCGCCAGTTGTGCCCGGGCTGAGTTCAGGGCCGCCTGGGCCTCGGCCAGCTGCGGTTCCCGGCGCGCGAGAGGCGAGCTGTCAGTGATGCCCAGATTGATCAGGTCCTCCCGGGCCACGTCGGCTTCTGCCTGCTCACGAGCCAACCTTTGCTCCGCCGAAGCGACACCCGCCTGGGCCCGGACCACGCCCAGCTCATAGTCGGCGCTTTCGAGCTGGACCAGGATCTGGCCTGCCCGAATGAATCCCCCGTCAATAAAGTCCGGTGACACATCAGCGATCCGACCTGAGATCTGCGATGCCACCGATATCTCTCTTTGCGGGCGGACCTCGCCCTGCGCCCGCACCGTGAAAACAAGGTCTTCCCGGACAACCCGCTCTGCGAAAACCGCCAGCCCGGGCGCCTGCTCGTCGGCCTGCTCCGGCTTTGGCTTCAGGGCCTGCAGGGTGATCACACTGGCCCCGCCGACACCCACCAGCATCAACAGGGTCACGAGCAGAGGAAGAAGACGCCTCATGGCAGATTGACCTCGATTTGGCCGGATCCTGATCCGACGATGTTTTCAGAAATAGGAAACGGAACACCACCGCCCCGTGCCAGATGATAACGGACCCTGTTGGAGGCCCTTGCCGCACGGGCCGCGATGACGCTGCTTTCAGCGTTGAGGCGCCGCGTCTGCGAGTCGATCAGGTTGAAGATAGAGACCAGACCGTTGGTGTACTGGCGCTCCGCCAGCTCTTCCGCCAGACGCGCCTGCTCCAGAGCTCGAGCTTGCGCGGCCTCCTGCAGGGCGATCAGGCGATCCGCGGCCAGAGCGTCCTCGACCTCGCGCCATGCCGTGAGTACCGTGGACACATAGGCCTCCGCCGCCGCGCGGGCCCGGGCAATCGCTGCCTCCCGCTCCGCGTCCAGTGCCCCCCCATTAAAGACCGGCGCCGCTAGACCTGCGATAAGCGAGGCAGCAAGGCGTTCCGGGTTCAGCGCATCCGAAAGCTGGCCCTCACTGGTTGACACGCTGCCCGAGAAATTCAGGGCAGGATACAGAGCAAGCCGGGCCTGCTCCGCACGAAGGCCGGCAGCAGTGAGTGTGGCCTCATCCGCCAAAATATCCGGACGACGCCGCAGCACATCAGCCGGGACCCCGGCTGAATCGATAAGGGCCAGTCGGGGCAATTCACCGGGTGCGGCCAGTTCCGCTGCCGGATAACGCACCAGCAGCGTTTCCAGCCGGCGCACCGCGTTTTCACGCGCCTGCTGACGGGCCGCGACCGCGGCCTCCGCCGAGGCCAGTGTTGTCCGCGCCGTGCGAACATCAAGTGCGGTCGACAGCCCCCGCGAGAACCGGCGTTCGGTCAATTCGAGAGCCCGCTGGCGCGCCAGGACGGTTTCTCGCGCCACCTCCTCCTGTGCCAGCGCCTCATTGAGGTCAAACCAGGCAATCGCCGTTTCGCCCGCGACCGAGAGCTCAACGGCGCGAAGCTGGGCTTCTGCTGAGGCCAGATCGGCTTCGGCGGCCTGCGTGCCCGCGGCAAGACGTCCCCACAAGTCCACCTGCCAGCTCAAACTGCCCTCAAGGCCATACAGGTCGGAATTTATGCGGTCTTCATTCCCCGCAATCTCAACGAAATTGCTTGTCGCACCAAGTCGCCCGCCAAGGCTCGCATTCGGCAGAGTGCGTCCATAAACCGCCCGGGCCTGTGCCCGAACCGCGCGGACATTGAAGGCTTGTCCGCGACGCCGGGTGCTCTTTTCGACTGCCTCGCGCACGAGATCACTGAGAACAGGGTCTTCAAAATCCGTCAGCCAGTCCGTCGCGGGCGCGGCGGGGCTGACGTCAGTGGCCTGCCAGCTCGCCGGCGCAACCGGCGGAACGGCGACAATGCTGATGCTTTCACCGCCCAAAGTCTGGACACCGGTGCAGCCGCCCATCAAAAACAGGCCGGTCAGTGGGAGGATACGCAACATATGTTATCTCTATGTCTTTGAGCCGTTTCCTAAAGACTTTTTATCCGTTCGTCAACAAACATTTATCGGTAAACAATATGTGCCTGCAGCGATTGAATGATCAGAAATCCGCGTCTGTCTGTTTACGCGCGCCCGCCAAAATCAGACCAGTTGTAAATGCCAAGTTACAGAACATATGAGTGACGGACACGATCCCCTGAGGCCAGAGCAGGAGTCTCGGAAAAACCGCCGACCGCGCGATTTCATGGTCCTGACCCTGAGCGGGGTCGTCGTGCTTGGCCTGATGACCCTGTCCACGTCCGCCGGAGCCGTCGAGTGGGTGCTTGGCGCCGCGGTTCTGATATCGGGCGCGCTGGCCTATTATGTCGGGTCGCAGACCCTCACCCCGCCCCGCGAGACGCTGAACGACCTGACCGGGGCCCAACGGCCACCCACACCCCTGTCTGACAGCGGCCTCACGCCGCTTATCCAGTCCCTGCCCTTCCCAGCGCTCATCATCAATCCGGATCAACGGCTCTCCATTGCGAATGCCCGGGCCATGGATGTTTTCCGGCTGAGCCGAGACACCGGTCTGCTCATCACTGCGGCCATTCGTCAGCCCGATCTTCTGACCGCCTTTATTCGGGTGGCCAAAACCGGGGCGCGTGAACAGCTGGAATTCTCGGCTTATGATGAGGGCCAGTCATGGATGGCGCATATGCATGCCGGCCCCAAGGCAGGCAGTGTGCTGATGATCCTGGAAGACACCACCGCTGTTCGACGCGCAGAGCAGGCGCGGGCCGATTTCCTGGCCAATGCCAGCCATGAACTTCGTACGCCCTTAACGGCCATTGCCGGCTTTATCGAAACAATGCGGGGACCGGCCAGAGAGGACAAGGACTCCTGGGACGGGTTCCTGGAAATCATGTTCCAGCAATCCGAGCGCATGAAAAGACTGGTGGCCGATCTGCTGTCCTTGTCCCGGATCGAATTCAGCGAGCACAGATCGCCGTCAACCCAGCTCGACCTCACGGTCCTGGTCAGCGGCACCGGCCTTTCCCTGCAACCGATTGCCGCGGAAACAGGTATTCGAATACTGTTGAACCAGACCGACACCTCCCATTTTGTGGTCGCCGATGCCGATGAGATGCAGCAGGTGGTTCAAAATCTGGCCGGCAATGCCATCAAATACTCCCCCAGTGGCGGCACTGTCACGCTGAGCATGGGACAGAGCCGCACGATGGCAGAAGCTCCGGGGGATTGCGGTCGACAGATTGAAGGGGCCTCGAGGGCCACACTGCTCGTGCCGCGGGCTTCGGCCGAAGTGCCGGCCGTCTGGATCCGTGTCGAGGATCATGGCGAGGGCATTCCGGCACGCCACCTGCCACGGCTGGGAGAGCGCTTTTACAGGGTCGACGAAAGCCGCGGCGGCTCCATAGAGGGCACGGGTCTGGGGCTTGCCATCGTGAAGCACATCATGGCGCGCCACAGGGGCGGGTTCATGGTCGAAAGTCTGGAAGGCACCGGAACCGCCTTTGCCGTTTGGATGCCTCGGTTTCAGGTGCCCCTCACCCAATGACATCCCTGCGTGCCCTCGCCCCCCACCTCTATCGCCCTCCCGACCCCGACCGTCTGATCATCTGCTTCGAGGACCAGGACATCGTCGTGGTGAACAAGCCACCCGGCTTGCTGTCTGTTCCGGGGCGGGGGCCGGACAAAGCGGCCAGTGCCGCGACCTATCTGGAAACCCTCTTTGGCGAAATCCACATCGTCCATCGTCTGGACATGGACACGTCCGGCCTCATGGTGGTCGCCCGTCACAGGTCCGCCCTCAAACATCTGGCACGCCAGTTCCAGACCAGACAGGTTCTCAAAACCTATTTCGCAGTTGTTGAAGGTATCCCGAAAGAGGCTTCTGGAACCATCAACCTGCCAATCGCCGCCTATTCCCGGGCACGCCCGCTTCGACACATCGAAGACGGGGGGCAGGACGCCATCACGCACTGGGAAAAGGCCTCCGCAACGAGCTGCACCAGCCGGCTCATCCTGCGACCGGAAACAGGGCGATCGCATCAACTCCGCCTGCACCTGAGCGAAATCGGCCACCCGATCCTTGGAGATCCCTTTTATGGAAATCCCGAAACTGCGGGTCGGTTATTGCTCCACGCCAGCCAGCTCGGACTGATGTCCCCAACGGGAGACACACCCCTTTTATTTGAAAGCCCCCCGATATTCTGACGAGACCCGTGCGCGTCATGAGCCGCTGTCATATATGTTTAAAGCTCTGAGGCTATGAGCCACGAGAGGAATTCAAAGAGTGGCTATGCTGCAGACCCTGGGACACCTACCCATGGGCTGGTTGTCGTTCACGCTGCTGGCGGCACCGGCCTTCTTGGCCTTTTACATGGGGCGGAATGCCCTGAGCACGGCGCTGGTTTCCGGCACCGCGGCCCTTCACTCGCGTCTGAACTACTATGGCTATTACGCGGCCATGTGCACGCTGGTGCCGGGCCTGCTCGTCCTGCTCGCTTATCACCTTCTGGCACCGGCTTCGATTCGTGCCCAGCTCAGCTCTGAACTGCCTGACTACATGCAGGCCCTGTCCTCGGCAGAGCTCAACCGGTACCTGGACAAATTATCCGAACATGCCGGACTTCGCCATCCACCCGACACCGGAAACCAGCTTTTTGATATGGCCAGTCGACGCCTGGTCGAAATCGAGGCCATAGCGCGGCTGATCGCATTCCTGATGGCGGGCACAGCCATGGCCCTTGGCTATGGCCTTGCCATGCGCCGAATTCAGCCGGGTTTTCGGGCCCGCAGCCATGTCGAATTCGGCGGACGAATCCTTCTCTTCATCTGTGCGGGGATCGCGGTCCTGACCACGTTCGGCATCATCTTTTCGCTGGTCTTTGAAACCCTGCTGTT
>CAJXMY010000179.1 GCA_913056435.1 uncultured Hyphomonadaceae bacterium
AACCGATCTTGGCAGCTCGCCGGCCCTCTTCCTGCTTGGCAGCGCCGTTTATCTGACCAGCTGGGCCCTGTCGCGCAGCATTCGCAAGCACCTCAGTTTCCGAACCTTCGCCGGACTGCCCGAAGTCCGGAATGAGGCCGGCCAGCTGATCCAGACCGGGCCCTTCTCGGTCGTGCGTCACCCCCGTTATTTCATGATCCTTGTCGGGGTTCTGGGCTGGAGTCTGGCCGCGAATTTTTCAGGCGGTTACCTCATGTCTGCCGGGTTCACGCTCTGCCTGCTGCTGATCATCCGGTTCGAGGAAAAAGAACTCCTGACCCGGTTCGGTGACAGCTATCGCGCCTATCAGGACCAGGTGCCCGCCCTGCTGCCAGCCCCTCGAAATCTGGGGAAACTTTTTGTCTAGCGATACGACAACGACCGACCTGTCTGATTTGCAGAGTGTAACGGCCTCCCCCGTCAGTTTTGAAGTGAATGGCCGGGCCCTTCGGGTGACGGCCCGTGACGATGAAGTCCTTGTCGAGACCCTGCGGGATCAGCTGGGCCTGACCGGCACGCATGTGGGGTGTGACACCGCCCAGTGCGGCGCCTGCACGATCCATGTGAACAATCGCTCTGTTAAAGCCTGCACCCTGCTCACCCAACAGGCCGAGGGCACGCGGATTACGACCATTGAGGGCGTGGCGGATGGCCCGGCACTGCATCCGGTTCAGCAGGCTTTTCAGGATGAGCATGCCCTGCAATGCGGTTTCTGCACGCCTGGCATGGTGATGCGGGCCATCGACCTGCTCGAGCAGACACCGGATCCGGATGAAACCGAGATCAGGGAGGCCCTGAAAGGAAATTACTGCCGTTGCACCGGCTATCAGAACATCATCCGGGCCATACAGCGCGCGGCGAAAGGACCGGTCCTGACCGGTCAACGGACCCGCAGCGGGACCGCCATCGGCGAGTCCCCCCCCCGTCGGGAGGATCGCCGTTTTCTGATGGGGCAGGGCCGCTATACGGCGGATATCACCCTGCCCGGGCAGACCCATGCGGTCTTTGTGCGCTCCACCCGGGCGCATGCGCGTCTGCTGGACGTCGATGTGCAGCAGGCCCTGGCGGGCGACGATGTCCTCGCCGTCCTGACAGGAGAGGATGTCGCCGCCGACGGCCTCGCCGGCCTGACCTGTTCCTGGCAGATCCTGTCAAAAGACGGGTCCCCCATGAAGGCCGTCCGGCGGCCCCTGCTCGCTCAGGAGCGCGTCCGGTTTGTCGGCGAGGCCGTCGCCGTGGTCATTGCCCGCACCCGATATGCCGCCGAGGCCGCTGCCGGGCGGGTCGAGGTCCGCTATGAAGATCTGCCGGTTGTGATTGATCCGCGCGAGGCTCCGGACGGTCCGGTTTTGCACGCCGAAGCCCCTGATAATCGGTGTTATCGCTGGGCGTTTGGTGACGAATCCACCATTGACGCCGTGATCGATCAGGCGGCCCATGTTACCGACATCCGCCTCATCAACAATCGCCTGATCCCGAATGCGCTCGAGCCACGGGCTGCCAATGCCCGTTACGACCCCGGCAGCGGAACGTCGCTGCTCTACACCACCAGCCAGAACCCGCACATGGCCCGCAAAACGATCGCGGAAACCCTCGGCCTCGCCTCCGAAACCGACCTGCATGTGATCTCGCCCGATGTGGGTGGGGGGTTCGGGTCCAAGATTTTCATCTATCCGGAGGAATGCATCTGCCTGTGGGCGGCGAAAAAACTCGGCGCCCCGGTCAAGTGGGTTGGCACGCGCTCGGAAAGTTTCCAGACCGACGCCCATGGTCGCGACCATCACACACGGGCCCGCCTCGCGCTCGACGAAGACGGCCATTTCCTGGCGCTCAAGGTAGAGAATACTGCCAATCTGGGAGCCTATCTGTCCAGCTTTGCCACTTTCGTTCCAAGCTTTCTCTATGCCACCATGCTGGCCGGCCCTTATCTGACCAAAGCGGTCTACTGTGGGGTCGACACCGTCTTCACCAATACCGCCCCAGTCGATGCCTATCGCGGCGCCGGCCGTCCCGAGGCAACCTATCTTATCGAAACCATCATCGACGAGGCGGCCCGCCAGCTCGGGATGGATCCGATCGAGCTGAGGCGGCGAAACCTCATCCCGGCCGAGGCCTTTCCCTATATGACGCCGGTGGGCCTGCAATATGATGTGGGCGATTATCACCAACATCTCGAGCTGGCCCTGCGCCGGGCCGACCATGCCGGATTTGCGGCCCGCAGGGCGGACGCCCGGCGGCGGGGGCGCCTCCGCGGGCTGGGCCTGTCCTGCTATGTGGAAGCCTGTGGCATCGCCCCATCCTATCTTGCCGGGGCGCTGGGAACCAATGTCGGTCTCTGGGAGGCCGCCACGCTCCGGTTCTCCAGAGATGGACATTTACAGGTGCTGACCGGCTCGCACAGCCATGGTCAGGGACACGAAACCACCTTCGCGCAGCTGGCCGCCGAAACGCTTGGCCTCGACATGGCCCATGTGGACATCATTCACGGGGATACCGAGCGTTCCCCCATGGGCGTGGGAACGTTCGGATCCCGGTCTCTGGTCGTGGGGGGCTCCGCCGTGGTGCGGGCAGCGGAGAAAGTGATCGAGAAAGGCAAGCTGATCGCCGCTCACCTGCTGCAGACTGAGCCCTCCGACATCCGGTTTTCAGAAGGGGTCTTCACGGCACAGACGTCCCGGACGCATCGCTCGCTTCAGGAGATCATCCAGGCGGCTTACGGGGCCCAGAACCTGCCCGAGGGCCTGACGCCGGGTCTGGAAGAAACCGTCCTCTATGATCCGGTGAACTTCACCTACCCATCCGGGACACATGTCTGCGAAGTGGAAATCGATCCTCAAACCGGGGCCCTTGAGCTGATCCAGTTCATCGCAGTCGACGATTTCGGGCGTCAGGTCCATCCCGGCATTGTCGAGGGCCAGGTGCATGGCGGCGTCGCACAGGGGCTCGGCCAGGCCCTTCTGGAAGTCGCCCGGTACGACCCCGACACAGGTCAGCTGCTAACCGGATCCTTTCAGTCCTATGCCTTCCCGAAGGCCACCCACCTTGTGTCGATTGACACCGGCACGACGGAAACACTCTGCCCACATACGCCCACCGGATCCAAAGGCGCCGGCGAGGCCGGGGCCATCGCAGCCCCCCCGGCGGTTATGAACGCCATAGCTGACGCTCTGGGCACCCGCCTGGACATGCCCGCCACACAGGAGCGCATCTGGCAGGCCTGCCAGACCCGGATGGAGGAACAGTCTCCATGACCCGGTTTCACCGTCCGGTCACCCTGCAGGGAGCTGTCAATCTGCTGCAACGGCATGCGCTGAGCGAGGCCATCGCCGGCGGCCAGTCTCTGGTGCCGGGCCTGCGAGACCGCGCCCATGACCTCAAGCATCTGGTGGCCATTGACCAGATTGGCGACTTGCGGGGCATTACCGCAGGTCCCCACGAGCTGATCATTGGAGGCGCTGAAACCCATCACCATATCGCCAGCAGCCAGATCGTCCGTGACACTCTTCCAGCCCTGTCCGACCTCGCCCGCACCATCGGCGATGCGCAGATCCGCCATCGGGGTACCGTCGCAGGCGCTCTGGTCTCGCGCCCGCTGGGGACGGACTATCTGGCCGCACTTCTCGCCCTTGAGGCCACGCTGCACACAACGACAGGTGACCACGCCATTCGATACATCGACCTGAAGGCCGGAGATCGCTTTCTGGCCCCGGGCGAACTGATACTCTCCCTGTCTGTCCGGCGGCCCGAAGCCGCCATCTACCAGAAACACGCGCACGACGCGGCCGGATATGCGACGCTCGGCCTGTTCTGTGCCCGATGGACCGACCAGACCCACAGCCTCGCTGTGATTGGGGCCGGGTTTGCGCCCAGCCATATGAGGCTGGCCGCGGGACAGGCTGTGTCTGATGCCGGCCCGGACATGACCGCCAGATCCGGTCTGAACCCGTTTGCCGAAGCGGTCCTGAACCGGTTCCTGCATCAGGCGCAGGCCGCGCTTCAGCCGCGTAAAAACTGACCGACCATAGACGAGACGGCGCTGCTGTCAGCATAGGGCAGCAGCTGATAGGTGGCACCCAGTTCCATCGCGATCGCCATGGCCTGCGGACTGCTCCTGCGGGACGTGTCCAGAAACAGGCTGGGGACCCCCGCGGACCTGATCTGGCGGGCCATCATGGTCGCATCCTCGTCGGCCCTGTCGCGGCCCGGCTGCCCCTCAAGGGAAATGTTCGCCTTCCCGTCTGACAGGAAGACCAGATAGGGAGACCGTCCCCGGCTGCGTTCTGACAGAGCCAGCCTCAAGGCCGCCGCCGCGCCGGCGGCCAGAGGCGTGCCGCCGCCCCCGGGCAACCGGGCAAGGGAGCGGCGGACACGAACAAGAGAGCGGGTCGGCGGCAGCAGCAACTCGGCCGTTTCTTTCCGAAACGCGATCAGGGCCACCTGGTCACGCCGGGTGTAACAGTCCGACAGCAGCAATTCCACGGCGCCCTTTGACTCGGCCATGCGGCTCATGGCAAGGGATCCGGATGCATCCACCACGAAGATCACGACCGATGGAATATGGATGCGGGTGCGTCTCAAACGGAAATCCTCAGATCTCAGGCTGAGCTGTCCGGCTTTGTCCCGTCGTCCACGCAGGCCTTGCCACGGGGCCGCGGCCCGCAGGGTCGCGAGGAGATCCAGACGCCCATCGCGTCTGGGATCACCCAGCCGGACGCCCACGGGGCGCCCGCGGTCACGGGACTCCCGCAGGTCTCCGGATCGTCCCCCGGACAGACCAGACGCCAGACCCCGCTGCCGGCGGCCGGATGGCC
>CAJXMY010000180.1 GCA_913056435.1 uncultured Hyphomonadaceae bacterium
CTTCGTCCTCGCCGGTCTGGTTCTAGCCGCCTTCTGGGGCAAGGATACGGGCGCCGTTCAGGCGGCGTGACGCACGCGCCGGGGGCACAGGTCACGGCCACACAGAACCCTGAAAATGGGTTCTTGCGCTCCGTTCAAAGGCGACGTAAAGGAGCCTCTGTGCCCCTATAGCTCAGCTGGTAGAGCAACTGATTTGTAATCAGTAGGTCCGCGGTTCGAGTCCGTGTGGGGGCACCACTGACCGGTCTTGTAAGACAGTGTAATAAGCCGACATCACCCGGTTTCACGGAGCATGTGGCTTCATGGTTCCTTGATACCCAGTGTCCCGAAAAGAACCTTAGGTGCCTTTTGAGCGGGGTGAAAGCCTCCGCTGAGCCGGAAATGCGTTCCTCCACTGCGGTTCCCTTTCGGCGAGGGAGGCATTGTTAGGGCGCTAAAACCGAGCCTGAATCGAGGCGCCAATGATGGTTTGAGATAATTCGTCTCGATTCACTGTTTGGCGGGCTTCAAAACTGCTGGTAATCTGGTCCGTAATGTCGATGTCGAGTCCGGCCTTAAGGTCGATCCAGGTTTCTGATCGTTCGGCCCCCAGAAATGTTATGGATGGTCCATCAGAAACCAAAGCCAAATGGCCCACAATTGTATCTGACTCGTCCTTGAGCTCATGATTGACGGAAACCTCTAGAGACGGTCTTACCTCCCCCTCATCTCCAACGGCCCATGTCATGAGCGCTGACGCGCCCAGCTGCTGGCTTGTATAGTCACGGGCAGCGATTTGCAGGGCCGCGGAGCTTCCGGTTTCACGATAGCCATCAATGTCAAACCGGGTATGGCGTGCATTGAATGACGGCGTGACCGTCAATCCGTTCTCGAGAACGAAATTTCGACCCAGGCTGGCACTGACCAGCAACATGTCTGCATCGGTGGAGCTGGAAACAGAGGCCGCAGAGTCAAGTAAGTCGATGGTTCGGCGGTTTTTGATCGATTGACCCCCATAGCTCACATGCCCTTGGACAAAAAGGTCATTGTTGAGCGGAGCATAGCCATACAGGCCCACAATGCCGCCATCGATTTCGGTTTCTGAAATCCCATTTTGGACGGCCCCCTCCGAGGCTTGATAGCTCAGCGTAACGCCAAGCACAGCGCCACCCGAGAGCTCCGCATCCAGGCCACCCGTGATGGCAAAGCCGTCGAGATTGGCCTCCTGATCCTGGAATCCCGTCTCTGCATCAGCGTCATAGACATCAATGTTCAGGAAACCTCCAAATCCGGATCGCATTTGATGAGTGGTCCCATGTGTCGGTGCCCCAGGCCTCGGACGGTCCTGAGCTGGTGTGTCTGTGAGCGCTGTCTCGGCAATCTGCCCAGTTGTGGCGATCCGGAAGCCCCTTTCACCCCGTCCGAGCGCCCGCAACCGAGTGTTCAGCCGTTGGTCTACCAGATCACCGGCGGCGAAAAGAGTTTGCCCAGAAAGAATGGCGTCGTTTGGCGCCATACTGTCAAAAGATTGGGCGAGATCTGTTCCCTCGAGATAATCAATTGAGGAGAAGACGTCCTGCATGTCTCCGAAGTGACTGAACCGAGCGGCGTCGAGAGCGCGTCCGAAATCATCTTGGGTTTTGGTCAGGGTTGAGGGAAGGACCTCGGCAAAGGACAGCGCTGTGATATCAAGCGTGATATTTCCGTCAGTGTCGCTGAGCACAGGCCGTAAGACACCAGCTGGCATACCAAGGATGTCGCCGAACGTGCCCGAAGCGGTGCCATCATAGCTTAGAATTTGGAACTGGTCCCCAAATGAAACGCGGTTGTTGAGCGCAATCCCGCCGCCGAGTGATACGTCTCCGGTGACCCAAAGGAGATCATTTCCACTCTGGTCAAAATCCAGGACATATGTGGAACCAGATGCGAGCACCAGACTGCCATCAATCGTCAACTGCCCAACAGACCCAATGCCTCCGGGTGCGATCGTGCCAGCCACACTTGTCAGGAATGGCGTGCTAATGGCCCCGGACCCTGACAGGAGCCCGCTGATGATGAGGTAGTCGCCTCGAGTGGACAAGGCGCCGTCAACGTTCATCGTTCCGGATATTTGGGTAATATCAATGAGGCTGGTGAGGGCTCCCGTCTCGGCAATGTTCAGTCCGGCCCCTCCCAACATTGCCAGCCGATCAATTTCGACTGCGCTCGACAGTGTGGTCGTGCCTGCCTCTGAAAGCGTCACATCAAAGTACCGTGCATAGATACCGCCCAGAATGTCAGGATCCACATTGTTCGGAACAAAGTTGGTCGCACCGGGAAGCCCGTTCTCCAGTGTTGGCGATGGATTGGGTGTATCCAGATAGGCCCCACTCCCGGTGATAAAAAAGTCGCTTGTCGCGGTATCGAGGCAAACGTCACCGTCATTGCGCGGATAAGGGTCAAAACAGACTTCACCAAGGTTTGGCGAGCTGCCCGCTATGCCAGCCCCTGGATTGTCCGGTGTGCCGGCAACCACTTGTCCTGTCTCATCGATAATCCGATAATTGGGATCGAGAAGGGATGTCCAATGACTTCCATCTTCCCAATCTCCGTCGCCCGCTGTGGCGCCAACATAGCGGTATGGATTGTTGGCTGCGATCCAATCCCAATGAAGGAAAAGAGGTTGATAGAAGGCTGTCGTTCCATAACTGCTAAAGCTCTGGGGCTCAAAAAAGCGAAATCCGCCGGACAGCACGCCGAGGATCAGGTTTTCATTATATCCTGAATTGTTTTCAGCATCCAGAATGAGTGGACCACCGCTGTCTCAGCCGGCCGTGGTTCCTTCACCCGGCAATGCATCGTCTCGTAAAACATCGAAGTCAAAAGGGTTGGCGTCGTTCGGGTCATCAAAGTCAATCATATAGGTGTTCTGTGGGACGACTGTGCCAAAAGGTCCGAAAACAAAGCCGAACAGGTCATCAAAGGAAAGAAGGCCGCCGAGCATGTTCTCCGCAGCGCGGCGTCGCCAGTCCAAACCCGTGGTCACGCCGTCTGACCCGCTGCCGGTTACGCCATAACCAATCAGATCAACATGATACCCCGTGCCGGTGACGGGGTCGATGGTCCCCGGCGCCGGTAATGGAGAGAATAACATCGCCCAGCTAGGAACATTCGCCGCGGGCAGGTCGAGTGACGATAGCGCGACATCCGCCTCAAAAAACCCAAAGGTCAGCGAGGCCGGATTATAGATGATTTGATTGACGTTATAGACGTAAAGGTCCGGATTGCTGGCATAGCCATTATTGATCCAGTCGATAAGCCCGGGCAGGGCATCGGTTTGAAAAGACCACGCGGCCGGAACAATGGTTCCATAATCACTTTCGGGTCTGTTATTCACGCAGTGGGCGGCGAAAAGGACGGTTCTTGGGTTAATGAGTGTCCCTGAGCAAACACCATTATCATCCCGATAAAACAAACCAACACCAGTGACATTGACGTCATCGTCAACGATCTCCTCCGGCGTCTGGTTGTCATTGGGGACAATTGCCGACGCCGGCATCGTGGCTAATGCCAATGCTATGCTTGACGCGGCTGTGCCAGCCATAAGCGCGCGCCTGAAATATTCTGTTTGTCCCAACATGGCTAAGTTGCCCCCTCTTTAGCCGGCCCCGGATCTTTGTTGGAAAACTATTAGACTAAATATGTACTGCGCCAATCCCACAAAGGCCAAATATTTGTTGTAAGATTGGGAGGGGGCAGGCGGCAGCTTCTATTCTTTGGGTGTCGGGTTGATTTTTAACCGGCGGCGCGAGCGGCTTGCATGCGGGGGCTTCTGGCCAGCTATATTCTGTGATGCTGCATCTTGACGCCCTGCACAGCCGGAACGCCCTGCGATCAGATGATGTAATCCGGATCCGAGACGGCCAGAAAGGCCGTCTTAGGGTCGCCGTCCGGATCGAAAAGCAGTGGATAGTTCGACCGGCTGACGGGGAAATTGTTGAGCCATGATTGCGAATCCCGGATCCCCCAGAGACTCACGGAGGTGACGCTGTCGCGGGCCTTGAAACCATCGAACAGGTCGCGATACAGCTGGGCCTGCTCCTGATAGACCTGATCGGGAACATCCCGGGCCGCGGTGCCGTAACCGGTCTGGCAATTCACGCCCGATGAAAAACACTCACCCGGGTCATTGTAGATGGAAATGTCGAGTTCGGTCACATGCTGCTCGAGGCCGGCGCCGAGCGCATCAATCTCATCAATGGCGGCAAGCACCTGATCCGCACTCGTGCCGAGCTGAAGATGGCACTGATGACCAACACCGTCGATCGGAACACCGCGGTCGAGCAGATCGCGGATCACCGTGCCGGGTTCGGCGATAATCAGGCGGCGCAAGCGCACGACATCAATCAATAGGCCGGCCGCATCGGTGACATACAGAATATTAAAGATTTCCGAATCGCGCCCGTATTTACGAATGTGCGCCAATGCCACCTCGACCGTCCACTCGGCGCGCAGACGGATGTAGTCCGGGGTCATTAAGCGCCCGACGCTCTCTTCCGGGTAGCCGAGCAATTGACGCGCCTCAAATAAATCTTTCGGACTGAGCAACTGCATGAGGCGGCGCGTAACCGTCGCCGGCAACTCTTCGAGCATTTCGGTACGATCGTCCGGGCTAATATCCGCCAACAGAGCACGTGTATCCGCATCCGTCAGTGCTTTGAGCAGACTATCCTGCGCATCGCTCTCCAAATAGGCAAACATATCGGCCGCACGCTGGCGCGGCAGCGCGCGGTAGACCAAGATCTGGTGCGGTTTATCTAAATCGATGAGGAGGTCA
>CAJXMY010000181.1 GCA_913056435.1 uncultured Hyphomonadaceae bacterium
CCTTCGTGGATTTGGTGGACCGAGAAATGAGCAAGGTCATCGTTGGTCAGAAAGACATGACCACGAAACTGCTGATCGGTCTGCTGGCCAAGCTGGTCCAGACCAGCGTAGATGTCCTGATCGGTCATAGGGTCACTCCCAGTGGGGCAAGCAGATTGAAACGCAGGGCGATATAGGCTGCATAGGCGGCCAGCAGGATAGCCCCCTCGGACCGCCCGATCCGGCGACCGGACGCCGCGAACAGGAAGAGCAGGCCAACCGACAGCCCCATGGCGGCGATGTCGATCCACGACACCACGCTCTGGGAAATGGTCGTGCTCATCTCATCGAGGTGGATGGAGAAGGGATAGACCATGGCGGTGATGCCCAATATGCCCAGGATATTGAAGATGTTGGACCCCAGCACATTGCCGAGCGCGACATCGGCTTTTCCCCGCCGGGCCGCGATCAGGGAGGTCATCAGTTCGGGCAGGCTGGTGCCGATGGCGAGAACGGAAATGCCGATTACGGTCTCTGAGACGCCCAGAAGGCGGGCGGCCGTCGTGCCGCCCTCGACGAGGAAGCGCGCCCCGAAGATGACCCCCAATATGCCGCCCACGGTCAGCAGTATGGCCAGGTAGACCGGATCAGTCTCTTCAAACAGGTCGGCTTCCGCTTCGTGCAGGCTTCCCGCGGCGGTGTTGCCGCGCCGGTCGAGCCAGACCGAGCCGATCAGGTACAGGACGAGAATGCCTGTCAGCAGGGCACCCATGGTCCGGCTGAAGCCGTCAAACCAGAGCAGGGCGATCAGGGAGAGGGTCACGGCGGCCATGATCAGGCCATCGCGCCGCAGGGTCTTCGCTGAGGCCACAATCGGCGTGAACAGGGCGGCGGCGCCAAGAACCAGCATGATATTGGCGACGTTGGAGCCGATCACATTGCCCACAGACAGACCTACGGCGCCCTGGCTGAGCGCTTGCAGACTGGTGACCAGTTCCGGAAGGCTGGTGCCGAAACCGATCAGGGTCAGGCCGATGATGAGCTCAGAGATCCCGAAGCGACGGGCGAGGCTGACGGCGCCGCGAACGAGGCTTTCGCCACCCAGCAGCAGGCAGACGAATCCGCCGAGGATAAGGGCCAGGGTCATCATGGTGCCAGCGTGTCTCCCGGGTTCCGCAGCGCCTGTCAATCTGCCGCGATCCACTTAGATATGGTCTCATGGGCGGGATTCTATGCTATGCCTGCAAAAATCGGAATGGGAGCCGCCATGAGCGATCTGCGTTTACGTCAGCTGGTCTTCGCGTCGCATGACCGCAAGGATATTGAGCGGTTTCAGGAGGTGTTTGGCCTCGGGGCGCCCTTCATTGATCCCGGTGTGGGCGCTTTCGGCCTGGAGAATGGTGTCTTCGCCCTCGGTGACCAGTTTGTTGAAATCGTTGTTCCCCGGACCGGGGGGACTGCGGCGGGCCGCTTCCTTGAGCGGCAGGCGGATCAGGGCGGTGGTGGCTATATGGTCATTGTCCAGACTCCCGATGTCGTCGCTGTCCGTCGACGCGCAGATGAGGCCGGGATCCGCAGGGTCTGGAACATTGACCTCCCGGAGATTTCCGCCAGCCATCTCCACCCCGTGGATATCGGGGCGGCGATTGTCTCGGTTGACACGCCCCGTCCCCCGAAGAGCTGGCTATGGGGCGGGGCAGGATGGGAAGACCGCGCGGTGGCGGGCGGGATTGCCGGCGCAACCCTCACCGCGCCCGACCCGGCCGCGCTGGCACGGCGCTGGGCCGATATTCTGGACGCGCCCCTGAGTCCGGAGGGACCGGCCTGGCGCCTCGCCCTCGCCGAAGGGACTGTGATGGTGGAGCCCGGGGCCCGCGAGGCTGTGTCGACATTTCACTTTCAGGTTGCAAACCCGGCAGCCATCAAGCGGCGGGCGGCGGCTCATGGCTGGACCCGTCCGGACGGGGCGCTGAGGATCCTGGGCGTGGATGTGGAGCTGTTGCCCCTCTGACAGGAACCGCACCCGGGCGCAGACAAAGGCGACGGGACACGCTATGAGTGTGATATGAGTCTTTGGCAGAAACTGATCGATGGCGGCAGGCGCCTGTTTGATGCAGAGGCGGATGGCGATCTGCTGCCGGCCGACCGCGACTGTGCTCCCGATCCCCGGGATGTGGGGTTCACCGCCGCAGTGATCGGTCTGGGGGCCAAAATGGCGAAGGCTGACGGCCACGTCTCCGATGAAGAAGTCATGGTGTTCTCACGGGTCTTTCAGACCGCGCCGGAGGATGCGGCGACCGTGCGTCGGGTGTTCCGCCTGGCACAGCAGACGGTGCGGGGATATGAATCCTATGCCCGGCGGATTGCCCGTAAATATCGTGACCGGCCCTGCCTTCTGGAGGGGGTTCTGGACGGGCTGTTCATGATTGCGGCGGCGGACGGCGTGATCACGGAAGAAGAAATGGTGTACCTCGAGACGGTGTCGGAGGCCTTCGGCTTTGGTCCGGCTGACTTTCGCCGGATCCGGGCCAGCCACTTCGCCCCTGACCGGGATGATCCTTACACCATACTGGGCGTGGCCCCGGATGCAGAGTTTGACGCCATACGCGTCGCCTATCGGCGGCTGATGGCCGACAATCACCCCGACCGCGTGGTCCACAACGGGGCGCCGCGGGAATTCGAGGCCACGGCCCATGATAAGGCTGCCGCGATTACAGGCGCCTATGCCCGGATCCGGGCAGAACGCGGCCTGATTGCGATGAACTGACACGGTTGAGGCCTCCATCATTGACCTTGGGCGCCGCCGACGCCATCTCTCAAGGAAGAAAAGGAGCTTTCATGACCGCGACTCAGGCCTCTCCCTTCGGTTTTCCCCACGCCCAGCTCGCCCTGTTGCGCCAGTTTGGGCGCTGGAGTGTTCGGGGCGGCGTGGCGCTGGCGATCATTGTTCTGGCCGGCATGCTGGCCGTGGCCACGGCGATTGCGGGCCTGGCCCTGGCGCTCGGGGCCGTCATGATTCAGCTCTTTGCCCGGGCTGACCGGACCCGTGCGGCCACGGCGCCCGGAGCGGCCGAGGAGGGCATCACCCTGACCGCCCGCCGGACACCGCGCGGCTGGACCGTCGAATAAGCAGGCGTCGGATTACGCCAAGCGCGCGCTTTAGCTGTCTGGCCCGGTCTCGAGCCCTTCGACGTAGAGGGTCTGGGTTGGGTAGGCGAATTCGATGCCGCGGTCCCGGAACCCCCGGTTCAGGGCCAGCAGGACACGCGACAGCGCCGCCATGGAGCGGTTATAATCGGGATGGAGCGAAAAGAAGACCAGCTTGTAATCCAAAGAGCTGGCCCCGAAAGATGACATGCCACATCGCTCGAACTCGACCCCGGCAATCTTCCTGACCAGCCCCTGAACAATGTCGGGGATCTGTTCGGCCAGATCCGGATCGGTCTGGTACACCACGCCGAACTCGGTCTCGATCCGCCGGCGCACCATGCGCGCCATATTATGGATCTCGTAATTCAGCAGATTGGTGTTGGAGATGATGAGCTGTTCACCCGAGCGCGCCCGGACCCGGGTCGATTTGAGGCCGATATCCTCAATGGCGCCCCAGCTGTCTCCATAGCGGACCGTGTCGCCGACCTGGAAGGGCTTGTCGATGACAATGGACAGAGAGGAGAACAGGTCCCGGAACACGCCCTGAGCGGCGATACCGATGGCGATACCACCAATGCCCAGACCTGCGAGAAGGGCCGTCACGTCTGCCCCGACATTGTCGAGGATCAGCAGCAGGGCCACCGACCAGATGGCAAAGCCGATAAACCACCTGATGATGTTGAAGGCGGAGGCCAGGGCCCGTGCATCCCCGGCGCTTCGGTGGAGGTTCCGCCGAATGGCGGATACGGCAAATTCCTGAACCCACTCGGCGGTCTGCAGGACCGCGGTCAGAACAAAGAAGATCCGGACAAAGCCTGAAACCGAGCCGGGCAGAGGCATGATCGCCTCGGTCAGGGCCAGGGCGATGGCGAACATGAAATAAAGGTGGAATCGACGGACCACCCGTTTCACCAGCGCGGTGAGCGAATAATCATCCTGCTGCGGCCACCGTCCCATACCCTTCAGCGCGGCCCATCGGGCGATCCGCAAAAGCACGGTCAGCGTGATGACCATCAGCGTCGCCAGAAGCGCTTCGCTCTGGCCCGACCCCAGCCAGCTGAGAAAATCGCTTGCGGCTTCGGTCGCGGTCTCGGCCGTGTCGGAAAGGGCTTCAATAGGGTCGGCCGTTTTGGCCGGCGCCCGGATTGGCACGGGCACGTCGACCGGGTCGGGAAAGGAGCTGGCCATATCGGACAGCGCTGGGTCCGGATCAGGCGCCGTGGCGCCCGGTCCGACTGCGGCCGGTGCGAGGTCAGCCGGGGGGGTGATGGCGGGGTCTGCAGACACGGTCTCGCTGGCCTGAGCGGCGCCGAGGGAAGGGATTAGAAACCGAAGACTCGCCATAGCGCCAGCATAAAGGGTGTCAGGCCGTTTGACAGCCTTCTTTTTATGATTTCCGGGGGGAATGGCGTGCCGGACAGCGGCTCAGAGGCGAGGGTCTGTGACCTCGGCAAACCAGAGTTTCGCGGCACCGCTGGTGCGGCTGTCATGCAGGATCCACCCGCTCAGATCCGGGGTTTCGCTGGCCTCGGTTTCGATCACGGCCAGAGCCTGCGGGGCCACCCACCCGCCCCGGCGCAGGCCGCGCAGGCAGGGCGTGACCAGGCCCTTCTGGTATGGCGGGTCCAGGAAGACCAGATTGAAGGGCGGCGTGAACTCCTCCGGC
>CAJXMY010000182.1 GCA_913056435.1 uncultured Hyphomonadaceae bacterium
CGCCGTGTAGACCATCTGGGTGGAGTTGAAAAAATCATCAGGAGGGCAGAATGAAAACGGCTATCACGGAACTGTTCGGCATAGAGCATCCCATCATACAGGGGGGTATGCACTATGTCGGGTTCGCAGAAATGGCGGCGGCGGTGTCGAATGCGGGTGGGCTTGGGATCATCACAGCGCTGACACAGAAAACACCGAAAGATCTAGCCAACGAAATTGCGAAGTGCCGAGACATGACGGACAAGCCCTTCGGAGTAAACATCACCTTCCTGCCCAGTTTGACGCCGCCGGACTATCCGGCAATTGTGAAAGCCGTGATCGACGGTGGGGTTAAAGTCGTTGAAACCGCTGGTCGCAATCCCTCTCAGGTCATGCCGGCCCTCAAGGATGCCGGCATCAAGGTCATCCATAAGTGCACCTCTGTGCGTCATTCGTTGAAGGCCCAGGACATAGGCTGTGATGCAGTATCCGTTGACGGGTTCGAATGTGGCGGTCATCCGGGTGAAGATGATGTGCCGAATATGATCCTTCTGCCCCGAGCCGCAGATGAACTGGACATTCCTTTTGTGGCTTCTGGCGGACAAGCCGATGGCCGTTCTCTCGTGGCCTCTCTCGCAATGGGTGCGGATGGCATAAATATGGGCACCCGGTTCATCGCAACGCAGGAAGCGCCTGTCCATGAGAATGTAAAGAAAGCGATTGTGGCGGCGTCAGAACTTGACACGCGTCTGGTCATGCGTCCGCTGCGCAACACGGAACGTGTCTTGACCAATGAGGCTGTTGAGCGCCTACTTGAAAAGGAACGCGCTCTTGGGGCTGATCTGAAGTTTGAGGATATCATTTCGGAAGTCGCCGGAGTGTATCCGAGGATCATGATGGAAGGTGACATGGAGGCGGGTGCATGGTCCTGTGGCATGGTTGCCGGACTTATCTACGATATCCCAACCTGCGCCGAGCTGATTGAACGCATCATGTCGGAAGCAGACCAGATCATTAATGAGCGCTTGGCCGGGTTCCTGGAAACCCGGGTGCCCGCCTGATCTTCTCCAGAGCGTAACTCTAGGTCTGCTTCCCTTTTTAGGGGGGGAGCGGACCTAATCCACACGACGGATCTCGTCCGCGCCCTTTCGGGCCAGGGCATCGGCGCACTCATTGCCAGGATCCCCGGCGTGGCCCTTGACCCAGACCCAGTCGATCTCATGCCGACTGGCCACGTCATCGAGCCGCTTCCACAAGTCCACATTCTTCACGGGTTTGCGGGCCGCCGTTTTCCACCCATTTCTTTTCCAGCCGTGGATCCATTTGGTCAGGCCGTCTTTGACGTAAGTGCTATCCGTATGGAGGCGGACCTGGCTTGATTTTCTGAGCGCACTCAAAGCTTCGATTGCGGCAAGCAGCTCCATGCGATTGTTGGTGGTGTCATCCTCCCCACCATAGATCTCACGGCGCCTGTCCCCTGAAACCAGCAGGGCGCCCCAACCACCAGGCCCAGGATTCCCACTGCATGCACCGTCGGTCCAGATTTCAATCAGTCGTTTCATCGTCGTTCACACCTCTATTGGTTCGGCACGCCATGCAATGTGAAAGTGTTGGGGCTCACCTTGCGCGAGGTCTTTGCGCGAGGGTCCCGGCGGCATAGATGTGGATCATGACGAAAGACACACCAGTGGCGGCGATTTGTTTGATCGGAGATGAATTGCTGTCTGGCCGAACACAAGATACCAACACACAGACCATTGCCCGATTTCTTGCGCCCTTCGGAATTCCGTTGGGCGAAGTCCGCATGGTCCCGGATGATCATTCCAGGATTATCGAAGCGGTGAATGCGCTGAGGCACCGGTATGACTATGTCTTCACAACGGGTGGCATTGGGCCAACCCATGATGATATTACCGCGGACGCGATCGCAGCGGCTTTCGAAGTTGGCATCAGTGAGAACGCGGATGCCCTGAGACTGCTCGAGGATCGGTATCGCGATGCAGATGTGGCCTTCACTCCCGCCCGACGGCGGATGGCCCGTATTCCTCATTCGGCCGATCTGATTCAGAATCCGGTGTCCGGCGCGCCCGGGTTCCAGATTGGAAATGTTTTGACTCTCGCAGGGGTTCCGAAAATCGTTGAAGGAATGTTGAGTGATGTTGGCCATCGCCTTCAAGGCGGGCATGTGGTCCTCTCAGTGACCGTAAAAGCCGGTGGACTGCGTGAAGGGGATCTGGCGGAACGTCTGGGCCTGCTTGCTGAGGCGTACGCTGATCTCACCCTCGGATCTTATCCGTGGTTCCGGTCGGCTGAAGATCATGGTGTGGCTCTGGTGGTCCGGGGAACTGACCACACCCGGCTCACCGATGCGGCCAGCGATCTGGAGGGTCTTGTTGAGGATTTCGGCGGGGTTCCGACCCGCATGGAAGGCGATTCCCGGTTCGGGGACTGAGGAAAAGAACAGGCTTTGTCTGTCCAAAGGGCCTTTGGCCCTGCTTTTTGGGAAAAGGAGAATGAAATGAGTGAACCGATTGTTTTGGTGGAGCGGCACGACGCGGTCGCAGTTGTCACGCTCAATCGACCTGAAGCCATGAACGCGCTGAGCCGGGCGTTGCGTGCGGAACTTGTCTCGGTGTTCCGAACTCTTGGTGAAGATGAGAGTGTGAGAGTCGCCGTTTTGACGGGGGCAGGGCGGGCCTTTACCGCGGGTGTGGATCTCAAGGAAGCAGGCCAGACCGGCTTTGCCCTGGGGGCTGATGGCGGCGATATTGATCTGGCGGAAGGGCTTGCTGCATTCCCTTGGCCGATTATCGGGGCAATCAACGGATTTGCGATTACCGGCGGTTTCGAGCTGGCGCTGATGTGTGATGTTTTGATCGCCTCCGAACATGCCAGGTTTGCTGACACCCATGCCCGGGTTGGGATTATGCCAGGCTGGGGTCTGTCGCAGAAGCTGTCCCGCCTTATCGGCATTTCCAGGGCGAAGGAACTCTCCTTCACCGGGAACTTCATCGATGCCCAAACCGCCGCTGACTGGGGTCTGGTTAATCGTGTCTATGCCGCTGACGAGTTACTGCCTGCGGCCATCGCCATGGCGAAAGACATGGCAACTTGTGACCCAGGATTGCTGAAATCCTATAAGGCGGTCATTGATGACGGGTTTGCTCAAACCTTTGGTGAGGGATCCCGGCTCGAAGTGAAGCGGTCTGCGATGCACGCCAAAACAGTCACGGCGAACAGTGTTGAGGAGGCCCGCAAGGCTGTCACGGCCAGAGGCAGAGGGCTGCAGGCCTAGGCCGCAGCAGGTCCCGCGCTGCGGTTTCCGATACTTCTGGCCACAATGCGGGCAAAATCTTGGGCTTCTGTTGCAATTGGGACGCGCCGGCGTAAAAACGTTAAAGGGGGCCGGGGACGTCCGTGCAGGCTCTCGCACTTTGTGCGATAGCCAGTATTATCGTGCGGGAGATTGTGTTCGGCAGTGGCAACGGCTCTATCTGACACTTTCGACCGAAGGGAACCGCCCGGCCGCAGTGTCGGTCCGGTCATCAGAAGGAAACGAGAATGAAGAAATCTCTCTTGGGTGCTGCGACGACCCTGGCACTCGTGACATTTGGCTCGGTTGCGCATGCGGACGGTTGGTATGTTCGTGCGGATGTGGGCGCAGTTCTCAGTGGAACATTGGACCATGAGAACCGAGGCTCCCAATCGGCCGCGATTCTGGGCAACTCCGATCTTGAAGAAGCGTACACCTTCTCAACAGGCTTGGGTTATGCTTTCGAGGACAATTTTCGGCTTGAAGCGGCGATCGGGTACCGCGAAGGAGATCTGGATGTTCCCGCCGCAACCGTTGGCGGACTTCCAAGCCTGAATTTCACCGCTGATCCGCGTGGAGATGTCGAGGTTCTCGATATCATGCTGAATGGCCTGTACGATCTGCCAGGTACTGGCAAACTGTCGCCCTTCGTCGGTCTGGGCCTCGGCTTGATCGACATCGAAGTGAATGCGGCAAACCTATTTTCGCTGGGGGGACCGGGCGGATATGTAAATGTGCTGTCTGACTCGGATACCGGATTTGCCTATCAAGGGCTCGCAGGGCTGGCTTACAAGCTGAGCGATCAGGTGACTCTGGACCTGACCTACAAGTATCTTGGCACAACGGGGCTCGATCTCGAAGGGACCAATGGCCTGTTAGGTATCGCCACGCCTTATGATGCGGATTATTCAGATCATACCGCGTCGGTCGGTCTTCGTTGGGCTTTTGGTGCGCCTGCAGCGCCACCACCACCACCCCCGCCACCACCACCACCCCCGACCAACTCGTCACCATGGGCTGCCTTGCTGCTGAAAAAGAAAAAGAACTTGCAGGAGAAATTCAAAATAGATATGGAACTTTAACTACTGAATTAGAAAGAATGAATACTGTTCAAGGGATGGGCATCCAATCCTTTAGAGGTCATATTGAACAAATAGGAGCAGCCTTTTCTAGCCAGGATATATCTAAAACTGTAGCAGATTATAGGGACGCTTTAGCTTTAGGGGAAGGAGCACAAAAAGATACAGCTCTCAAAAATATTGCAGATAGTTTGACTCAGCTTTCCGAACTTTCAGGAAATCCACAAGAGCTTAGTGCATTATTAAAAATAATTAAAAGAATAAACAAACCTAGCGAAATTAACGAAAAAGATTTTATAAGTCCTGGATTTTCAAAGTGAAATTTATTTCTATACAAGAAGTATATTAAGGCTGGTAAAAAACTAATAAAAACTCTTGGTA
>CAJXMY010000183.1 GCA_913056435.1 uncultured Hyphomonadaceae bacterium
CGAGAATTTCTCGAGCTCGAACACATAATTCGTCGTTCTCTGATTCTTCAGGTCCGCGAACCGTAAAGAGGCCCGCGCCACCAGCCGGGAAATATCATCACGTTCCGTGGCACTGATATCGCCTGACAGGCCCGCCTCCCCGATCTTGCGGCGGGCCTCCTCCAGCGCCATGGCATTGAGATCCGCCAGACGCAAGGTGCCACCTTCACGGGTCTTGAAAGGCTTTCCGTCGGCCCCATTCACCGTCCCGAAGCCAATATGCTCCAGTCGGCTTTCCTCGATCAGGCCCGCCTTGTCGGCCGCCCGGAACACTTGCTCGAAATGGAAGGCCTGACGCTGGTCAACGACATAGAGAATGCGGTCCGGCTGGATCTCGGCCTGCCGCTCGACGATCGTGGCCAGATCCGTCGCATGATAGCCTGTCGCCCCGCGGGAATTGACCAGGATCACTGGCGGCATGTCCTTCTTGTCGTCAGGGCGGCTCACATCGATGATCCAGGCCCCATCGTCCAGATGTGCCAACCCGCTCGCCCTGAATTGGTCAACCATGGGCGCAATCAACTCATCGACATCACTTTCGCCCTTCCAGAGGTCGAAATGAACATCGAGGAAGCTGTAATCGACCTTGAGCGCCGCGACGGACACCCGGATAAAATGTCCGAGCAGAGCCCGATAACCCGCATGCCCGGCCTGCATTTTGGCCACGGCCTGCTGGGCACGCTGGGCATAGACCTCATCACGCTTGGCGCGCGCCGAAGCCTGCGGATACATGCGCGACAGGTCGTCCATGGTAACAGGTGGCGTGTCCGGGAACGGCCCCGTCATCCCGTCATCAAAATAGGGCAGGTCAGGCTGGTCTTCTTCCAGGGCGACGATCAGCAGCCCCATCTGCAGGCCCCAGTCACCAAGATGCACATCGCCGATGACCTCATCCCCCAGGAACCTCAGGATGCGCACCAGGGAGTCGCCAATCACCGCAGACCGGATATGACCAACATGCATCGGCTTGGCGACATTCGGACCGCCAAAATCGATCACGACTTTTTCGGCCCGCAGGGCCTGCCCGCCGCCATGCCGGGGATCTGATGCGATCTGGGCCACCCGGCTCGCCAGGGCCTCATTGCTCACGGTGATGTTCAGAAAACCCGGTCCGGCAATATCGACCCGCTCAATCAGCTCGTGGCCCGACAGGCGTGGCGCAATCCGGGCGGCGAGCTCCCGCGGCGGGACGCCCGCTGCGCGCGCGGCCCCCATGCAGCCATTGCACTGAAAATCGGCCAGTTCAGGCCGGTCAGACTGTTTCACTGCCCCCCAGCGGGCTTCCAGTCCTTCTGCCTCGAAAGCCGCCGCGCAGGCCTGCGCCAAACGTTCCGCCAGATCCGCCATCGGCGCCATCCTGTGTGTTCTTATGTCCCGGTTTGCAACCGGAAGCGCCGGCCTTCCTCATTGAAGCGGCGTTCCGCCTCGGTCAGTTCGAAGCCAACCACCACCTCGAAATTCGCCCCGGAGATGGTCTCGTCCGCGCGGGGAATTTCAATATCCTCGATCAGCTCAGTCGCCGTCGCCCGATTGTCGGCGTCAAACTGAACCGGAACCGTGAGCTGGACCTTGTCGAGGACTTTGCCACTGCGCCGCGTTACCGCCACCCAGTAGGTGTAATCATGCTGTCGGGACTTCCCCTTCGGTCCGCGGCCGAAAGCAAAATCGATCTCGATCTCTGCGCTGATCGGATCATCATCTGTATACCGGCAAAACAGCCGGACCCCCGTGATCTCCCCGCTATAGGTGATCTCGGTGTAGAGTTCGGTCTCCGCGTCAAAACTGACGATGCGAGCGGCATTGTACAGCGCCCCCGCAGGCGGGCACACACCCACATTCTGGCGGGTGTCCAGACGGCTTGCCAGATTGGTGGCAGTCGAAGAGGCCGAGAGGGCGATCAACGCCAGAAAAACCGGAAAAAGACGCATGGGTCTGCCTTGTTTCGCTTCGCCCCGGTGTAGAGGCTATCAAAGTCTGTCTGGGAGTGTTACCGATCAGCTCAGCCGGGTGCAACGGCAGATGTGCGCGATGGGACAAAGATGACACAGACGAAGCCGCCTCTTGCGATCCTGCTGGCCGCCCCCAGAGGGTTCTGTGCCGGCGTGGACCGCGCCATTCAGATTGTCGAGGAATCGCTCGAAAAATGGGGTCCGCCGGTTTTCGTCCGGCATGAAATTGTTCATAATCAGCACGTTGTATCACGGCTCGAAGCGCTGGGGGCTGTTTTTGTCGAGACGCTGGACGCGTGTCCGGACGACCGCCCGGTGATTTTCTCCGCCCATGGTGTCCCCAAAGCGGTCCCGGCCAAGGCCAGTGCCCGGCAGATGACCTATGTCGATGCGACCTGCCCTCTGGTGTCGAAAGTTCACGTCGAGGCTGAGCGCCATTACCGGGATGGCTGTGAAATCGTCCTTATTGGTCATTACGGTCACCCGGAAGTGATCGGCACAATGGGCCAGATCCCGGATGGACGCATGCACCTGGTCGAAACCGTCGAAGATGCCGAGGCCTTTGTGCCTCAGGATCCCACCCGGCTTGCCCTCGTCACCCAGACCACACTGAGTGTGGATGACACCGCAGACATTGTGGCGGTCCTCAATCGCCGGTTTCCCGACATCCGGGCCCCGCACAAGGAGGACATCTGCTATGCGACGACGAATCGTCAGGATGTCGTCAAAGTCATGGCGCCACGCTGTGATCTTTTTCTGGTCATCGGGGCGGAAACATCGTCGAATTCCAAGCGTCTGGTTGAGGTGGCGGAACGAGGCGGAACACCGGCGGCCCATCTGGTGGCCAGTGCCGAGGCCATTGACTGGGGCTGGTTTGACGGGGTTCAGACCCTCGGCCTGACGGCCGGCGCCAGCGCCCCGGAGGATCTCGTTCAGGGGGTCATCGCCGCCTGCCGGGCCCGGTTTGAGATTCGGGTCGACCCGGTGACGACGACGGAGGAAACCGTCACCTTCAAACTGCCGCGGATCCTCGTCAGCACCTGATCTTCGTCCCGCGCGTTGCCGTCACGGCCCGGCTCGACTATACGCGCTGCGACAAGGAAAGGACTGTCATGATTCCTCGCTACGCCCGGCCCGAAATGACCGCCCTCTGGGCGCCCGAAAGCAAGTATGCCATTTGGCTTGAGATCGAGACGCTCGCCGCCGAGGCGATGGAATCTCTGGGTCAGATCCCTCAGGGCACCAGCGCCGCGGTTCGCGAGAAGGCTGCTTTCGAGGTGGCCCGCATCGATGAGATCGAAGCCGAGGTCAAACACGATGTGATCGCGTTTCTGACCAATGTCGCCGAACATGTCGGCGAACCGGCGCGCTTCCTCCATCTGGGCATGACGTCCTCGGATGTGCTCGACACCTGCCTGAATGTGCAGCTGGTGCGCGCAAGTGATCTGCTTCTGGCCGGTCTGGACCGGGTCCTTGACGCGCTGCGGACCCGCGCCCTCGAACACAAATTCACCCCGACCATCGGGCGAAGCCACGGCATTCATGCCGAGCCGACCACCTTCGGTGTCAAGCTGGCCGGGTTCCATGCCGAGTTTCAGCGCGCGCGGGCAAGGCTGATCGCGGCCCGCGAGGAGATCGCGACCTGCGCCCTGTCCGGCGCCGTCGGCACCTTCGCCAATATTGACCCCCGCATTGAGGCCCATGTCGCCGAAAAGCTGGGTCTGGCCATCGAACCGGTGTCCACCCAGGTCATCCCCCGGGACCGGCATGCCATGTTCTTTGCCGTTCTGGGGGTCATTGCCTCCTCGATCGAACGGCTGGCCGTCGAGATCCGGCACCTGCAGCGCACCGAAGTTCTGGAAGCAGAGGAGTTCTTTTCAAAGGGCCAGAAGGGATCTTCGGCCATGCCCCATAAGCGCAATCCGGTGCTGACGGAGAACCTCACCGGGCTCGCCCGTCTGGTTCGCATGGCGGTGGTTCCGGCCATGGAGAATGTCGCGCTCTGGCATGAGCGGGATATCTCACATTCCTCCGTGGAACGCGGCATCGGGCCCGACAGCACCATCCATCTGGATTTCGCCCTTCACCGCCTTGCAGGTGTCATGGAGAACCTTGTGATCTATCCCGACGCCCTGCAGGCTAATCTCGATCGCCTGGGGGGTCTCCACAATTCCCAGCGTGTTCTGCTGGCCCTGGTCAATGCCGGGTCGAGCCGGGAAGACGCCTATCGGCTGGTTCAGCGCAATGCGATGAAAACATGGGCGGGTGAAGGGCCCTTTATTGACCATCTCTGCCAAGATGAGGAGGTAACCGCCCTCCTGTCCGAAGCGGCCCTCGGCGATCTGTTCGACCTCGACTACCACTTCAAGCGGGTCGATGTGATTTTCGAGCGGGTCTTCGGCGCCGACTAGCCCTGCGGGTCGTTCCCCGCCCGGCGATTGCCTGTTCGACGAAGCCCGATACACTGCTCTGGCCGCGATCCGCCCGGATGGACCGAGAGCGGAAGGACCACCTGAGGTGGACAACAGGGAGACCGGCCTCTGGCCCAGACACCACGCCCCGGACTGCGAAAGCCTTCGCCGCGTCCTGCCGCGCAGACCATGCGTCAGGCGCACATTTCGGTCTGGCGACGCCATCCCGTCCTGACTTATGGAAGCATCGGCCTGCTCTCCATTGGCGGCCTCGCCCTGATCGTTGTCTGGGTCTATTGGCAGAGCCTGTACC
>CAJXMY010000184.1 GCA_913056435.1 uncultured Hyphomonadaceae bacterium
CACAACGGTTGGTATCGCGGGTATTTTCGATCCCGCCACAAAGATGGGGGTCCCCCGGCATCGTGAGGATTTCGGACAGACGCTCGGTACGTGGGGTGTCGGACCGGGGCCTTTTCTGGTCGTTCCGTTTTTGGGACCGAGCAATCTGCGTGACCTGACGGGGGCCGGCATAGACCGGGCGCTGGATCCCTTGACCCATGCAGAGTTTGATCGGGATACCGAAGTTCGCATAGGCCTCGGCATTCTGGGCGCTGTTTCGGCCCGAGAACGCCTTGATGAGCAACTGACACTCCTGCGGGGTCAACCGGAACCTTACACCGCTTTGCGTCGGAACTATACCCAGGCCAGAGCCGCGGCGATCCGCGATGGCAAAGAAGAAGAGGACCCGTTCGCAAATTTGCCTGATTTCGATGATTTTGAGTTTGGGGACGAGGACTAGCCGGAGATGCTGATGAGATTGAGATCTGTTCTGGTAGCGATAGGCCTGTCAGTCGCCCTGACCTTGCCGGCGGCTGGCGACGACCGGACCGAGGAATATGTCCGCTCGAATGCCAAGGACGTATTGATGGCGCTGAATGATCCGGTTCTGGATGCCGCGGGCCGGCGAGCGGCCTTTCAGGCTTATATGGATGAGTTCACCAATATCGATGCGGTGTCGAGATTCGTCATCGGCAAATATGCCCGGCGGTTCTCCGACGAGGAGCTGGCGGCCTATCAGGCCGCCTTCCGGCGGTACGCCCTGGCGGTCTATGAATACTACTTCAATGAGTACAAGGGACAGGATGTCTGGGTCACAGGATCAACAGATCGCAATCCCCGGGACTCGATTGTCGATACGAAAATACTGCGCGGCGATGGCCGGGAAATGGATGTGCGCTGGCGGGTGCTGCTGCGAGGAGACGCCTATCAGGTGGTTGATGTTGCCCTGAACGCCGACGGAAATTTGATCTGGCTCGCCATTGAGCAGCAGGCTCAGTTCCTGTCCATTCTCGATCAGGCCAACGGGTCTGCCGAGGCGCTGGTCCAGAAAATCGAGGCCATGACGGCAGATATGATGGCCCCCTCCTGAGGCAGACTTCTCTTCCCGGTCCGTCTACCAGGTGTCGATGAAGGGCTGCTTTTTTGTCGGGCGGTGCGGTGTCTCCGGGAGGGATCGCAGCACGGCACTGATCCGGTGACGGGTCTCGGCGGGGTCGATGACGTCATCAATCTCGAAATGGGAGGCCATGTTGATGGCCTTGCCGCGCTCATAGGCCCGCGCAACGCGCTCGTCGAAGGCCGCCTTTCGGTCCCCCAGATCCTCGATGGCTTCGAGTTCCTTTCGGAAGCCCAGCTTGACGCTGCCTTCCAGGCCCATGCCGCCGAATTCTCCCGTCGGCCAGCTCACCGTCATCAAAGGTGTCCGGAAGCTTCCGCCTGCCATGGCCTGGGCGCCAAGGCCATAGCCCTTGCGAATAATGACGGTGATCAGCGGAGTTGTGATGTTGGCACCGACCACCATGAGCCGTGAGGCATGGCGGACCAGCGCGGTTTTCTCGATCTCCGGTCCAACCATAATCCCCGGACAATCGACCAGTGAGAGCACGGGCAGGTCGAAGGCATCACATAATTGCAGGAAACGCGCTGCCTTATCGGCGGCCGGGGCATCAATGGCCCCCGACAGATGCCCCGGATTGTTGGCGATGAGTCCCATGGGCCGACCCTCAACCCGGATGAGCGCTGTGATAATCCCCACGCCGAAGGCTTCGCGAAGCTCCAGCACGCTGTCGGTGTCGGCGAGGCCCTCGATCACCTGACGCATGTCATACCAGCGCAACCGGTTCTCCGGGACGATGGTGCGCAGCGCGCGTTGGTCTCCGGCCTGCCAGTCACTGACCGGGCCCTGAAAGTAGGACAGGTACTGTTTGGCCCTGGCCACCGCGTCGGCTTCATCCTCCACGGCGATATCAACCACGCCATTGGGCACCTGAACGTCAATCGGACCCACCTCTTCCGGGGTGAAAACGCCCAGGCCGCCGCCTTCGATCATGGCGGGCCCACCGATGCCGATATTCGCGCTCTTGGTCGCGATGATCACATCGCAGCACCCCAGAAGGACGGCATTGCCGGCAAAACACCGTCCATTCACGATCCCGATGGTCGGCACGAGGCCGGAGAGTTGCGCGAAGTAATTGAAGGCCAGACAATCGAGGCCGGCCACACCTGTCACGTCTGTGTCGCCGGGTCGGCCTCCCCCGCCTTCTGCGAACAGGATGGTTGGCAGGCGCTGTGTTCTGGCCAGCTCAAACATCCGGTCTTTCTTGTAATGATTGAGGGCGCCCTGCGTCCCGGCCAGAACCATGTAATCATAGCTCATGGCCATCACCCGTGAGCGCTCGTCCGGAAACAGGTCGCCATTCACATGGCCGAGACCGCAGACCATCCCGTCGCCGGTTGTGTTTGCGATCAGGTCGTCCATGCCACGTCGTTTTCGCTGGGCTGCCAGAACCGTGGCGCCGTATTCGACAAAGCTGCCTGCATCGCACAGGTCTGCGATGTTTTCCCGAGCCGTGCGGAAGCCGCGTCCATGCCGCTTTGCCACCGCTTCGGGGCGGCGTTCATCGTGGCCGGATTCCCACCTGAACCGGGCCTCGGCGAGGTCCGGGCGGATATGGTCCAGATCAATTTCTGTGGCTTGGTCCGCACCCGGGTCAGCAACGTCCTCAGGGGCCAGAATGATCAGGCGCTGGGCTTCGAGCACCGTGCTGCCGGGGGCAACCGGGCAGGCGACGACACGGCCACTGAGGGTCGCTTGGACCTCATGCTCCATCTTCATCGACTCCAGAATGGCCACTGTCCGACCGATCCAGACGAGGTCTCCGGGGGCCACTTCGAGACTGACCAGCGTTCCGGGCAGGGGCGCTGGGAGCCCCGTCTGGCCGTCCGGTAGCGCCGTCTGGTCCACCAGAGTGTCGCTGGAGAGGTCCGGAGCGGGCACCCTGCCGGGGCGGGCCTCCAGAACAGCCAGCGGGTCCTCAATGGCCGGAGCGTCCTCTGGGACGAGGGTGTCGAGATGTTCATCGATAAACCGTGTATGGACCTGATAGGCCACAACATTGGGATCTCTGATCAGCCGGCGTTGCAGGTCGAGCGTCGAGGCCACGCCGGCCAGTTCGAAGGCCTCCAGCCCGACCTCAAGACGTTCCAGGGCATCGATAAAATTCCCGCCGGGCGCGTGAGCGATCAATTTGGCCAGCAGCGAATCGTAGTGGGGATTCAACGTATAGCCAGCATAGCCTGCCCCGTCCGTTCTGAGGCCCTCGGCGTCCGGGGGTGTGTAGGCTGAAATGGTTCCCGAGGCCGGAGCAACGAGCCCATCGCGGCGCAGGGTTTCCAGATTGATGCGGGCCTGAATGGCATAACCGTTGGGGACCGGGATGGCGGACTGATCCAGGCCAATGTCTGCCAGGGTCTGTCCATCTGCAATGGCGAGCTGCGCTTTGACGAGGTCGAGCCCCAGAACCGCCTCGGTGACCGTGTGTTCGACCTGGAGTCGGGCATTGGCCTCAATGAAATAAAAGGTTTCGTCATCCGGATCGATCAGGAATTCAAACGTTCCGACCCCACGATAGCGCACCGCTTTGGCCATGCGCACGGCGGCATCACACAGGCGCCTTCTGAGCGTGTCAGTGAGGCCCGGGCTCGGCGCAATTTCTAAAAGTTTCTGGTGGCGCCTCTGCAGCGAGCAGTCGCGGTCCCAGAGGTGGCTGACCGCACCGGTTCCATCGCCGATAATCTGGATCTCGACGTGTCGGGCCCGATCAAGGAAACGTTCGGCGTAGATCCGAGGGTCGCCAAAGGCCTTGCCGGCTTCAGAGCTCGCCCGTTTCAGAGCGGATTCCAGGTCCTGCTCGTTTCGGACAATTCGAACGCCGCGCCCACCGCCACCAGACAGTGCCTTCAAAATCAGGGCCTCATCGTCGCCGAGTTCGTCGAAAAGATCGCGGGCTGAGGTGGCCGCGGTGACATCTGCACGCAGGGTCAGAACCGGAACATGCTCTGCGCGGGCCAGCGCCACGGCAGCCACCTTATCGCCAAGCTGGTCCAATGTGTCAGGCCTCGGGCCGACAAAGATCAGGCCTGCATCCTCGACCGCTTTTGCGAAGGCGCCTTTTTCGCTCAGCAGGCCATAGCCAGGATGGATGGCATCTGCGCCGCTGGTCCGGGCTGCTGCGACCAGGGCGGGAATATCCGAATAGGCGTCAAGGCCGTCGCCGGGCAGGGTGATCAGCTCATCCACCGTGCTGGCGTGCAGGGCATCGTGATCATCCTGCGGAGCCACCCCGATCGTAATGAGGCCCTCAGATTGTGCGGACCGAGCGATCCGAATGGCGATTTCACCCCGATTGGCGATGAGAAGACGCTTCATTCCGAACCCTCGAGGGTTTCTAAGGCAAAGGCGCGGATCCCTTTATAGTCGGCCTTTACTGGATATTTTTTGTGGTTTCTATTGACAAGTACTGCAGTTTTGAATTGCGATAAAGGGCTATCCAAAAAATGTTTGACCCCATAAATTAGCGTTGTGCCCGAGTGCAAAACATCATCAACAAGAATCAAAGATTTATTGGCGTATTGCTCAGCGGCCAACGAAGTACTAATTTGTTCAGTCGGCTTTTTTTTGTTGATGTTCACCGCGCACAACTGAGCGTTGATCTCTGAAATTTCTTCA
>CAJXMY010000185.1 GCA_913056435.1 uncultured Hyphomonadaceae bacterium
CTCTGCGCTCTCCAGCGCGACCTTTGAGGCCTTTAGCCTGCGGAACATTGGCCCGGCCTTCATGTCGGGTCGGATCGCAGACATTGTCATCGTTCCGGATGATCCGGCCACCTGGTATGTTGCCGTGGGGTCCGGCGGAGTCTGGAAGACCGAAAATGCCGGGACGACCTGGTCCTCTGTGTTCGATGGACAGGGCTCGTATTCGATTGGGGCCCTTGGCACAGATCCCTCAGACCCAAACCGTATCTGGGTCGGGACGGGTGAGAACCATGGCGGGCGGCATAATGGCTTCGGCGATGGCCTTTACAGATCTGACGATGGCGGCGCGAGCTGGGAGAAAAAGGGCCTGGAGGCCTCCGAGCATATTTCGAAAATCATCGTTCACCCTGACGATTCCAATACAGTCTGGGTTGCGGCACAGGGTCCCCTCTGGTCACCCGGCGGCGAACGGGGCGTCTTCAAAACATCGGATGGCGGCAAGACGTGGACGAATGTCCTGTCATCGGGGGCCTTCACGGGAGCGACCGATCTGATCATCGATCCACGGAACCCCGATCGTCTTTACGCTGCGATGTGGCAGCACCACAGAACGGTCGCGGCCTATGTCGGCGGCGGTCCTGAGAGCGGCCTGTGGAAATCCGAGGATGGAGGCGAGAGCTGGACCGAACTGACAACCGGGCTGCCAGACGGGAATATGGGCAAGATCGGACTGGCCATTTCACCGATGCAGCCCGACGTCCTCTATGCGGCCATTGAACTCGACCTGCGCGAGGGGGGCGTCTGGAAATCTGCAGACCGCGGCGCCAGCTGGGAAAAGCAGTCCGACATGGTCAGCGGAGGAACGGGGCCACACTATTATCAGGAGCTCTATGCGAGCCCGCATTATTTTGACCGCATCTATCTGGTGTCGAACACCAGCCAGATCTCCAATGATGGAGGCGCCACATGGTTGCCTCTGAACAATGAGTACAAGCATGTCGATGATCATGCCATCGCGTTTCGGCCAGATGATCCCGAATATATCATGTTTGGCTCAGATGGTGGCCTGTATGAGAGTTATGATCATACCGGCACCTGGCGGTTCATCGACAATCTTCCCGTGACCCAGTTCTACAAGGTTGCGGTGGATGACGCGGAGCCCTTCTATTTTGTTTATGGCGGGACCCAGGACAACAATTCCCAGGGCGGGCCATCCCGTACCGACACGGTTCAGGGCATTCGAAATTCTGACTGGTTCGTGACGCTCGGTGGGGATGGTCATCAGTCGGCCACCGAGCCCGGCAATCCTGACATCATGTATGCTCAGTCGCAGCAAGGAAATCTGAGCCGGGTGGATCGGATCACCGGCGAAGTCATCAACATCAAGCCTCAGCCACAGCCCGGCGATCCCATCGAACGCTGGAACTGGGATTCACCCATTCTCGTCAGCCAGCATGAGCCGACCCGTCTTTATTTTGCCTCTCAACGGGTTTGGCGCTCTGATAATCGCGGCGACAGCTGGACCGCGATCTCCGGTGACCTGACGCGTGATCAGAACCGGATGCACTTGCCGGTTCAGGGCCGCCAGTGGAGTCTGGAAGCCGGCTGGGACATCTACGCCATGTCCCAGTACAACACGGTCACCTCGCTGGGCGAGTCCCCGCTCAATCCGGACCTGCTCTATGTGGGCACGGATGACGGCTTGATTCAGATCACAGAGGATGGCGGGGCAAGCTGGCGCCGGCTGGACGTGGGGCGCCTGCCGGGCGTGCCCGATACCGCTTTTGTCAATGACATCCGAGCCGATCTGTTCGACGAAAACACCGTCTATGTGGCGCTCGATAATCATAAATACGGGGACTATAAACCCTACCTGTTGAAAAGTGTGAATCGCGGGCGAAGCTGGCGGAAAATTTCGTCCAATCTTGAGGACCGACACCTGGTGTGGCGCATCGTTCAGGACCACAAGAACCCGGACCTTCTGTTCACCGCTACGGAATTCGGGCTTTTCTTCTCGCTGAACGGCGGCGGCAAATGGACCAAGCTCACCGGAAATGCCCCGACCATTTCTTTCCGGGACGTCACCATACAGCGCCGGGAGGACGATCTTGTGGCCGCAAGCTTTGGCCGTGGCTTCTTCATTATCGATGACATCTCGCCGCTGCGAACGCTCAGCGAGGCCAGCCTTGAACAGGAGGCTCTGCTGTTCGCCGGCCGCGACGCGCTGTGGTATATCGAGCAGCCAACGCTGGCCTTCTCGCCTGGCGGGTCACGGGGGCATGGCTACTATCGGGCCTCGAACCCACCTTTTGGGGCCAATTTCACCTACTATCTCAAGGACGACATTCCTTCGCTGAAGGCACAACGTCTCGAACGCGAGACGCCTCGGATTGAAGCCGGCGAGGACACGCCTTTCCCAGACTTTGACGAGATCAACGCGGAGCTCGAGGAAGTCGAGCCAGCGGTTTGGCTGACGGTCCGGGATGAGGATGGCAATGTGGTGCGCCGTCTGAAGGGACCCGCCCAGAAAGGCTTCCACCGGGTGAACTGGGATCTCCGCTTCCCCTATACCGGCGCGGTCACCATGGATGAAAATCCGGGTCGGGAACGGACCGGCTTTCTGGTCGCGCCGGGCGTGTATACGGTGTCCCTGTCAAAACGTGTCCGCGGCGAAACCACTGAGCTGGTAGCCCCGCAGACCTTCACCGTGAAGCCCCTGCGTGATGGGGCCCTGCCCCCTCAGCCCGACGCGACTGCGTTCTGGGCAGAGGTCTCGGCGTTTGACCGCGCGGTCACCGCGGTGGCTCTGACCACCGACGATCTGGAGGGCCGGATCGAGTTGCTGGCCCGGGCTACGCAGCGGACCGCGGGAGGCGATCCCGAGAGCTTGGAGAACCGCTTGCAGGCGATCCGACAGGAGGCCAATGCCATTGGTGAACTCGTCAATGGCCATGCGGCGCGCAATGCCGTCTATGAGCGGACACAACCGACCGTGCGCAGCCGGCTGGGCACCATTATGTGGGGGGTCAGCCGGTCAACCTATGGCCCGACCCAAACCCAACGGGACCAGCTGGCCATCGCCCAGTCGGAGTTCGACGCGATACGCGGGCGCCTGATCACCCTCACAGAGACCACCATACCGGCCTTTGAAAGAGAGCTCATCGCGGCGGGTGGCCCGTGGGTCCCGGGCGGCCAAATTCCCTAAGTCCGAAATCCTCCGCGCGGTCTGTCCTGTCAGCCCGCGCGGACCAACCCGGTGTATCCCATATGACCGTCAATCTGAAGCGCCTGTTGCGCCAGATCCATTACTGGCTCTCTCTGGCGGTCGCCGTGCCGGCGGCGATCATCTTCTTTGCGGGCATCTTTCTGATGCTCAAAAAGGAAATCGCCTGGATACAGCCGCCGACCCAGGCGGGCCTTGTCTCGGATCAACTGCCCGATATCAGCTTCGAGGACATGGTGCTGGCGGCACGCGCTTATCCGGAGGCCCAGATTGAGACCTGGACCGACATTGACCGGATCGACCTCCGGATTGGCAAAGGGGTTGCCAAGGTCCGCGCCCGGTCGGGATGGGAAGTCCAGATTGACACCAAGACAGGTGAGGTCCTGTCAGTAGCCTATCGGCGATCTGATGTGATCGAGCAGATCCACGACGGATCCTTTTTTTCCGATGCTGTGAAGCTCTATGTCTTCCTGCCCACCGGAGTCTTCCTCATCCTGATGTGGGGCACAGGCCTTTATCTGTTTTTGCTGCCCCGGCTGCGCAGGAAGCGCCCGCGCTGAACCGATCGCGTCGGGGCAGATCTCACCAGGGGATCCGCGCGGCCGGTGCAGGGCAGCGCGGGGTCTGGACAGGCTGCCCGGATGTTGGTCAGGATCACCCCATCCGTCCCGTCACACAAGGCCCCTCACCGATGCCTCTCTTCCTTCTGCGCCTGGGGCCCATGGTCCGTTTGCTCCTTCTGGTGGGACTGCTGGGGCTGAGCGCCTGCACCAGCGCGCTCAAGGTAGTCACAGGGACCTATTCTTATTATGATGTCACAGAGGATGAGGTCCTTTACCTAACCTGGAATCCGATGTCTCAGCGCTACCACGTCTCCCGGCTTGAGGGTGCCGACCCGGCCAGCTTTACCCGCCTCACGCAGGACTATGGGCGGGATCGCACCCAGGTGTTCAGGGGCGCCCTTCCGATCGCCCATGCCGATCCCGCAACCTTCACCCTGTATGGCTCCGGCTATGCCGCCGATGCCACGCAGGTGTTCTTTAACCGGACACGCCTTGAAGGGGCACATCCGGAAACCTTCCAACGGCTGCAAGACGGATGGTCGCGCGACCGGGATCATATTTATGTTGGCCCCGTGCGCCTTGACATCTGCGACATCGACAGTTTCGTCATCCTCTCCCGCTGGCGGGCGAAGGACGACCACTGCTACTACGCGGAAGCCACCCGGGTGGACATTTCTGATCGGGCCAGCCTGCAGATCCTGCCGGCCTTCTATGCGAAGGACCGGGTCCGGGTATACTGGCAGGATCAGGTGGTGGTGGAGGCCGATGCCGGCAGCTTTGAGGTGAAGGACGCGTCGTCCTTTTCAATCGCCCGCGATGCCTTTCAATGTTTCTCCGGGCCACGCCGTCTGGCCTGTGAGGAGCTGAATGAGGAAGGCCGGGCGTTCTGCCGGTGTGACGAGCGCGGCACCAGGGCGCGTTCG
>CAJXMY010000186.1 GCA_913056435.1 uncultured Hyphomonadaceae bacterium
TGCCACCGGAAAATTAGATGAAGGCACGGCCGAGGCGGTCATTGCGGGGATCGCCGAGGGATGTCGTCAGGCCGGCTGCGCACTCGTGGGCGGCGAAACAGCCGAAATGCCTGGCATGTACCCGGCCGGACATTACGATCTGGCTGGCTTTGTCGTTGGTGCTGTGGACCGCAGTGCACTTCTGCCAAACCATGCAAGCATGACGGCCGGCGACGTCCTGATCGGTATCGCCTCCTCCGGTCCGCATTCCAATGGCTATTCCCTGATCCGGAAGATTGTCGAACGGACCGGACTTGACTGGACGGCACCGTCGCCTTTTTCCGATGGGACACTCGGCGAGGCCCTGCTCACGCCAACCCGGCTCTACACGTCGGCTGCCCTGCCTTTGATCCGGGATAAGTTGGTGACCGGCCTAGCCCATATTACGGGAGGCGGTCTGACAGAAAACACGCCGCGTATGTGCCCTGCCAGCCTCGTTCCGGCGTTCGACTATGACTCCTGGACACCACCGCCGGTGTTTGAGTGGCTTCAGAAGGAAGGTGTCGTTTCAGAGGCCGACATGCGCCAAACCTTCAATATGGGCATCGGCATGGTCTTCGCGGTCCCCGCGGCGCTGGAACAGGAGACGATGGACCGGCTGGAGGCGCTGGGCGAGACTCCGGTCCGTATCGGAACACTGATTTCCAAATGACGAAACTCGCTCTGGGCATCCTCATCTCGGGACGCGGCTCAAACATGGTGTCCCTCGTGGACGCGGCTCTTGCAGCCGACTATCCGGCCCGGCCGGTCCTGGTTTTGTCCAACCGCCCCACGGCTGCGGGCCTCATCCGGGCACAGGCCCTCGGCGTCGAGACCGATGTCGTAGATCACAAGGCCTTCGGGACCGATCGTGAGGCCCATGAAAGGGCGATAGACGCCCGGTTGCGGGAAAAGGGCGTCGAGATCATCGCTCTGGCCGGCTATATGCGTGTGCTGACGCCCTGGTTCGTGCGCCGCTGGCAGGGCCGAATGGTCAACATCCATCCGTCCCTGCTACCCAAATATCCGGGTCTGAACACCCATGCCCGTGCCCTGGCCGCCGGAGACACCGAGGCCGGCTGCAGCGTCCACTGGGTGACGGAGGGGGTAGATGCCGGCGAGGTGATCGCCCGGGCCCGCATCACCATTTGTCCGGACGACACCGCGGAACGTCTTGCCGAGCGCCTTCTGCCCGAGGAACACCGGCTGTACCCGGAAGCCCTCAGGCAGGCCTGTGACCAGATCCTGACGCGCGACCCGTCCACGGTCTAGCCGACGATATCAGCCTCACTGAAGAACTGAGCGATTTCCAGCGCGGCATTTTCGTCTGAGTCAGAACCGTGCGCGGAGTTTTCACCGATTGACTTGGCAAAGAGCTGGCGGATCGTTCCCTCCGCCGCTTCTGAAGGATTGGTCGCGCCCATAATATCGCGATACCGCGCGACAGCGTTCTCGCCCTCGAGCACCTGCACGACAACCGGGGCGGATGTCATGAACTCCACCAGCTCCCCGAAGAAGGGGCGCTCGGCATGGACGCCATAAAAGCGTTCAGCCTGAGTTTGGGTCATCTGGATCCGGCGCTGCGCCACGATGCGCAAACCCCCTTCTTCGATCACTTTGTTAATCGCTCCGGTGAGATTCCGTTCCGTCGCGTCGGGTTTGATGATGGAGAAGGTGCGTGTGCCAGCCATGAGGAGGGTCCTGTTCGTTGTCGTCCGGGTTTTGCGGGCGGCTATAACCACGCAGCCCGGTTGCGGCAAGCGGCTTCTCCAGCGCGCAGGCCACGCGGCCCGGAAAAACAGCAGGCCAGCCTCCCAACCCGTCCTAGGCGGCCTGGGTCCAGCCCTGATCGGTCTGCTGGAAATATTTGGCCACCAGACCTGCTTCCCGCGCCGCCGAAAACTGCGCCCTGGCCACGCTGCGCGCGTGCTCGTCCCCATCGTCGAACAACACCATGCAGCGGGCAAATTCCGTCTCAGCCGGCATGGCCACGCCATCCATGAGCAGCACCACGCTGGCGCCATTGAGATTGTCCGGACCCTGCGCAATCAGGACGGGCTGGTCAGCCGGCTCCAGACCCACGGAATCCGCCTGTCCATGGGGCAGAAAGCTGTTATCGCCATAAGTCCACAGGGCTTCATCCAGACGACTGCGCCGGCCCGGGTCGGGACTGACCGCGAGCACGCGCCAGTCCCGGGCCAGACATTTCTCCAGAAGCGGGCCAACAGCGCGCTCCAGAGTCGTCCGCCGCAGGTGATAGAACCACCATTCGGTCCCGACCGAGGTGCTCATGGCTTAGCTTTCATAGGTTTGCGCAATCCAGCGGTCGAGCAGGCGGGGGCCAAAGCCACTGGCCCAGCTCGGATCCGTAACCGCCTTTTCACCCTCGACCCATGCCACGCCCGCAATGTCGATATGGGCCCAGCTCACGCCCTCCTGTACGAAGCGCTGCAGGAACTGCGCTGCGGTGATGGAGCCCGCCGGACGCCCTCCAATGTTCCGCATATCGGCAAATTTCGACTTTAGCTGGCGGTCATATTCCGGCCCCAGCGGCATCCGCCAGACCCGCTCGCCCTCCGTCTGTCCGGCACGAGTCAATGCTTCGGCCAGCGAATCATCATTGCAGAACAGGCCGGCATAATGATGGCCAAGGCCAATCACGATGGCCCCGGTCAGGGTTGCGAGATCAACGATCGCCCGGGGCTTGAAATGCTCCTGAGCGTACCAGAGCACGTCGCACAGGACGAGACGCCCCTCCGCATCCGTATTCTGCACCTCGATGGTCTGCCCGGAGGCAGAGACTAGAACATCGCCGGGGCGGATCGCATTCCCATCCGGCATGTTCTCGACCAGACCCACCAGGCCAACCACATTGACCTTCGCCTTCCGCCGAGCGAGGGCCAGCATTGTTCCCGCCACAGCCGCAGAACCGCCCATATCGCCCCGCATGTCTTCCATGCCGGCGCCCGGCTTCAGGGAGACACCTCCCGTGTCGAAACAAACGCCCTTGCCGACCAGAACAACCGGGTCCTCATCGGGGTCACCCCCCATCCACTTCATAATGCCCAGCTGGCTCTCCCGGACGCTGCCCTGCCCCACGCCAAGCATGGCGTTCATGCCGAGCTGTTCCAGAGCCGCTTCCCCAAGGATCTCAACCTCGACGCCGTGCTCCGACAGAGCCTCGAGCCGCCGCGCATAGCTTTCCGGATAGAGATCATTCGGCGCCAGATTGACCAGATCGCGGGCCAGATAGGTGCCGTCCGCCGCGGCCTCCAGCGGCCCAAAGGCCGTGCGGGCCTCCTGTCCGTCAGACACAATCAGGGTAACGGTGTCCAGTGTTGGTTTCTGATCCTCTTTGAGCTGAGTGCGATAGGTATCGAACCGATAGGCCGCAAGCTTCACGCCGAGCGCAATCCGTACGGCTTCGGTGTCGGTCACGTCACACACATCGATCGCGCTGAAACCGGCATGGGCCATTGCCTTATAGAGTTCCCCGCCGATCCGTTCCAGGGTCCGGTCATCTGCCTCGTCGGTCCCGCGGCCCACGAGCACGGCCCGGCGTATCCCCGATCCCGCCGGCAGGACCACGCTGGCCACCTGCCCCACCTTCCCTGCGAAGCTTCCTGTCTTCAGGGCCTCTGCGAGAAGGCCATCCTGCTGGCCATTGAGCGCCTCTGCGGCGGCGGGCAGGGAGGATTTTTCCGAGACAAGGAAGATCTGAACCTCAGCCGATGTCTTTTCACTAAAACTAATTTTCATAAAACAACTCCGTTCTCACCGCAGACTAGGCATCGACGCGCGGCCCGCAACTCGTTAGTCACTTAGATAGTCAGCTGCACAGCCTTTTCACGATGAATCGCATACAAACTTACATCTTTCTACGTGTCTTCCGGTCGGCCATCGTGATTATTGGCGGCCTGGCAATGCTGGCCATTCTGGCCCAGGGGCTGTCACGGACCGACATCATCGTGGAGAACCGCCAGTCCGCTCTGACCTATTTCCAGATTGTCGCCCTCGGTGCGCCGCAGATCATGGCCCTGCTGACGCCGATGGCGATGTTCGTGGCCGGCATCTGGGCACTGAACAGACTTCACAGCGACAGCGAAATCGTCGTCGCCAATGCGGCCGGCATGAGCCGCTGGCAAGTGGCCCAGCCCGTGATTGTCCTGGCGGTCCTGGCCGCTCTCGTGCACCTTGGGGTCAATATCGCCATTCAGCCTCTCGCCCAGCGCACCATGAGGGAGGCCGTTTATGCCGCCCGGGCCGATCTGGCCTCCTCCCTGGTTCGGCCGGGTCAGTTCACCCGACCCGATGAGGAACTCGCCGTGTTCGCCCGCGAACTCAATGGCAGCGACTTCCTCGGCATACAGATTTCCGAACGGCCGGATGCGGCAGACGGCCGCGACTATCTTGCCCAGCGCGGACGGTTTATCGAGGTCGACGGGCATCCGAGCATCGTGATGTTTGATGGCGAGGTCCATCAGCTCGACGAGGACGGCGCACTGAACATCCTGCGGTTCGACCAGTCTACCTTTGACCTAACGCCCTTTATCGAGGCCCCTCAGGATCTGGTCCTTAAAGCCTCTGATCGCTACCTGACCGAACTGTTCTGGATTGACAGCACCAACCCCCAGGAA
>CAJXMY010000187.1 GCA_913056435.1 uncultured Hyphomonadaceae bacterium
CTCGAAGAGTCCCTCGGGGCGATTGCCAGCCAGGCGGAACGCGCTGCGACAAGACGGGTACTTCTGGATCTTCGGGGCCAGGTTCAGGAGGGATATTCCCTGTCGGATGCGCTGGCGAAAGCACCAAAATCCTTTCCTGCCTATTATCGGGCTGTCGTGGCAGCAGGTCTGGCAGCGGGGCGTCTGGGAGATGTTCTGGAACGCCTCGCGGAGCATTTGGAGAAATCCCGAAAGCTGACCGGTAAACTCATGGCGGCCTTGATCTATCCGGTTATCCTGGCCGTTGTGGCCCTGACCGTAATCGTCTTGCTCATGGGCTTTGTTGTCCCCGCCGTTGTGGAGCAGTTCGACACGCTGGGACAGGACCTGCCGGCCTTGACCAATGCCGTGATCACGGTGTCCGCCTTTACCCGGAACTGGGGGTGGGTGGTCATTCTTCTGCTGGGGCTGGGCGCGTGGTCGATCAGACGGAGTTTACGTCTTCCGGGTTTCAAACTGCAATGGGACAGGCTTTCCCTGCGCTTGCCCCTCATTGGCGGGGTTCTCGCGAGCGTCAATGCGGCCCAGTTCGCCCGAACCTTTGCGACCTTGTCTGGCAGCGGGGCGACTGTTCCCGAGGCTCTTCAGGCCGCCACCGGATCTGTTTCCAGCGAGGTTTTTCGCAAGGCGTCCCTGGATGTCCGGCGGTCCGTTGAAGAAGGTCGGTCGCTTCAGGTCGCGCTTCGCAACACACAGGTCTTTCCGCCAATGCTGGTGCACATGGTCGCCAGCGGGGAACGCGGCAGCCAGTTGCCAAAAATGATGGGTCTTGCGGCAGATTACATTGAGGAAGAGCTTGATCAGAATGCGACGGTCGCGCTTGGTTTGCTGGAGCCAATTCTCATTGTGCTTCTGGCGGGCGTTGTGGCGCTCATCGTCCTGGCCATTATGTTACCGATCCTGCAACTCAACACCCTGGCGCTTGGCATTTAAGGATACCGAATATGAAGTCTCTACGTTTCAAGACAGACCGCCGCGAGGCCGGATTCACGCTCACAGAAATCATGGTCGTCGTTTTTATTATTGGTCTTCTGTCTACGGTCGTCCTGATAAATGTTGGCGGCGCCATGACACAGGGGCGGACCACGAAGGCTCAGGCGGATGTGTCGAATCTTGCCCTTGCTGTCGAACAGTACAGTATGGACATGTTCGATTATCCGGATGAACGCGACGGGCTGGAGGCTTTGGTCCGCGCGCCCTCGAGTCTGCCCGACGGTGCCCGCTACAGACCGGGTGGGTATATCGCGAAACTCCCAAAGGATCCGTGGGGCCGTGACTATGTTTACACGCGCCCGGGCGAACGTTCCGGACGGGCATTCGATCTTTATTCGCTGGGGGCGGATGGTGAAGAAGGCGGCGAGGACGTCAATGCTGATATCGGAAACTGGTAGCCAGGCTTCCACCTCAGGCCCGGTCCGGATGTCTCGACCGGACCTTGGAATGACATTGATCGAAGTGTTGCTGGTTGTCTTTTTGGTCGGCTTGGCCACCACGCTTGTCGTGATGACGCTGCCGGACAGGGCCAGGCCGGACGAGGCGCGCGTTGAACAATTCGTAATAGACCTGAAGCAGATGCGACGGGAGGCGATCTATTTCGGTCAGCCTGTGGGTGTGCGTTTCGATGGAGAGACTTATGCCATTTTCGGCTGGGTAGATGGGGCATGGCAGGTTCGCCGGCGTTCCGATGAGGAGAGGGCCGGGCAGGGCTTTCGGTTGGCGGACCCCGGCACCTCCCTGCCAGCAGAGGGGTGGCCCGATTATGTCTTTGACCCAACGGGCGTCGGAACCGCGGTTCGGATCCACTATTCCGGGCAGGATGCAGATTACAGCGTCTGGATCGCCGCTGATGGGGAGGTCGGTTTTGAGGCGTCCTAGGCCCGTGGCTCAATCCGGCTTCAGCCTTGTTGAAACGGTGGCTGCGCTGGGTATCCTTGCCATTGCGGCTCTGCCTTTGCTTCAGACCACCAGGTCTGCGGCCGAGTCCAGCCGGAGGTTGGAATCGCGCATGTTGGCGCGGACCGTCGCTGAGAATGTCTTGTCCTTTGAAATTGTACGTCCGGATGCGCGGGAAGGCGGCCGCTTTAGCGGGACCGAGATGCAGATGGGACGTCGGTTTGACTGGGTTCTCCAGGCGGGGCCGCGGGTTCCGGGGGAAACGCAAGTCCTCAGGGTCCAGGTCAGCCGGTCGGGCGAAACGCAGGTTCTCGCCGAGCTCCGGGCTCTGCGCGGACATTCCGGCGTTGGTATATTGCGAGAGGGGGGCGAAGGTTGATGGCGTCCGATCGTATGCCCTCCTCCGGCCAGACCGGCTTCACGCTGTTGGAGACGCTGGTCGCCCTGTTCATCCTGTCGATCCTGTCGGCGGCAGGAACCGGAATGCTGATCGGTGCGATTGACACCAATAAGGCGGTGGAACGTCGCGGCAGCGTGCAGCAGGAACTTGATCTGGCACAGGCCTTCCTGCGCAATGACATTGCTGCGCTGAGCGGCCGGGCCATTCGGGGCGATGACGGCTTCAGCCCACCTGGAAACCTATTTGGCCGGGTGGTGCCGGATGGACAGCCCTTCCTGACCTTTGTTCGGTCGGGTTGGCTTAATCCCGGTAATCTGGAGCCCCGCAGCACGCTTCAGGCAATTGAGTACAGGCTTGAAGAGGGGCGGCTGATCCGCAGCGCCACGCTCCGCCCGGACAGTGACCCGCGGACGCCGGTCTCGGAGCAGGTCCTTCTCCACTCGGTGAAGTCGGTCGGGCTGCGCTTCTTTCGTGGTGATAGCTGGTCGGAGGTCTGGGAGGGAGATGCCGGGCAATCCTTACATGTCCTGCCGGACCTCATTGAGGTTGAGCTTCACCTTGAAGGGGATTTGGCTTTGTCGGTCATGGCTCTGACCGGAGGGCGGACATGACACGGTCAAGATGGGCAGATGACACCGGGGCCGCCCTGGTGACCGTGCTCTTAATTGTGGCGGCGATGTCGGCCATCGCGGTGGCGTTAAATCACCTGACCCTCAGTAATGCGCGCAGAGCCCAGGCGCTCGAGACACAGGCGCAGTTGCGGTTTTATGCGGTCTCCGGTGAGGAGCTGGCGGAGGTTCGGATTGGGGCTTTGGTTCAGCAGCTCGGCGGAGCGCTGACCCGTGCCACCCCGGGCCTTGAAACACCGTTTACCTTGCCAATCGAGGACGCCATCTTTGAGATTACGCTTGAGGATGCCAGTAACTGCTTCAATCTCAACAGTCTGATCAGTTCAGGACCGGCGGCCGCCGAGGGGGGGGATGAGGAGACCTCCCAATCACCGGCCAACGACTTTCGGAAGATTGCTCAAGCCGCCGGGATGGTGGACGCCGAAATCCGGGAGCTGGTGGCCGGTGTCGTTGACTGGATCGATCAGGATCTGTCAGCCGGGCTCGGGGGGGCAGAAGATGGGTACTACACGCAGCTCGACCCACCCTATCGCACGTCCGGACTGCCGCTTCATAATTTGAGTGAAACCCGCGCCATTCGGGGCTTCGGGCTTGATACCATCACCCGTTTGAGCCCGTTGATCTGCGTTTTGCCGCCGCATGCGACCGAAGTCGGGCGGAAGCTTAATATCAACACACTGCGCGTTGATCAGGCCGAGCTTCTCGTGCCAGTTCTGTCGGGAGCTCTCGAGATTGATGCGATCCGGCAACTGGTCGCCGGACGTCCCTTTGACGGCTGGGCGGACCTCGATACCTTTCTGGCAGATCCTGCCCTCAGCGCGGTCCGGCCCGATCTGATACGGCAGGATCGTCTGGGAACTGTGTCGTCACATGTGGCTATTTCTGTCAGGGTTGGGTATCGCGGACAGGTGATGAACCTGTCTTATCTTTATGAGATGATGCCGGATCGGCCGGTCAGCCTTCTCCGGCGGGAGCGGATTGGATAAATGTCAGACGTTTACGCTCTATTGGATTCCGAAGGTCGCCTGCATGTCGCCACCCGGCGGGGTGACAGGTGGCAGGTCGTGGCCCGGATACCGGATGCGGGTGCCGGTGGCCGCCGGATGACGGTTTTCGTGGATGGACGCGACGTGCTCACCCGTCGGGTGTCCTTACCGGCCAGAACAGAGACCGAAGCCCGGCGGGCGGCGCCCTTCGCGATTGAGGATGAGCTGGCCGTTCCAGTTGAGCAGGCCCATGTGGTGATTTCTCCGGCGCTTCCGGATCAGTCAGCCATTCGGCAGGTTTCAGCAGTGTCGCACGAGCGGATGGTGTCCTGGATTGAGACCCTGTCCGCGCTGGGCGTTCCGAATGCACAGATCCTCCCAATTCATGCGGTCCTGCCCCCTGCCGATCAGCTTTTCGCATGTGGCGAGGTAATAATGGGGTCTATTGAGGACCGTTACTTTACGCTGGACAGTGAAATGAGCCGGGACGTGATTGCGAGCCTGATAGGCCATCATGAGGTGGCGATCCATGGTGAGAGTCTTGGGGGTCTCGGAGGACATGAACCCGCCGGCCCCGGTTTTGCGGACCCAGAGAGCCTGTTGATTCAATTGTCCGACTGGGCCACGGACCAGCATCCGGCGGAACTACGGCAGGGGGCCTTCGGGATCCGTCGTCAAGTGGGCCTGACAGG
>CAJXMY010000188.1 GCA_913056435.1 uncultured Hyphomonadaceae bacterium
GACAGTCGCACCGTGTCATCAATCCGTTCGGCGGCAATCACCACCTGTCCCCCGGGCGATGTGAACCGCAGGGCATTGGAGACAAGGTTAAACAGGATCTGGCGAATCCGTTTTTCATCGGCCTCGATCACGCCGAGATCATCGGCAATGTTTGTCACCACCTCAACCTCGGTAGCGACGGCGTCGATAACACCGATCCCGACACTTTCCTCGATCAGGCCGGGCAGATCGACCACACCCAGATCAAGATCCATGCGGCCCGCCTCAATCATCGCCAGATCAAGAATGTTCCCGATCAGGTCATTCAGATGCAGGGATGCCTCACAGATGGCATCGACCTTGTCCTTCTGGGGCGCGTTGAGCGCGCCGAGCTGCTCCATCTGCAAGAACTCCCCATAGCCGAGAATGGTCTGAAGGGGCGACCGAAGCTGGTAACTCACATTACGAACGAATTCGGTCTTCAGCCGGTCCGCGGTCTCAAACGCCTCCGCCCGTTCCCGCAACGCGCCCTCAACAGCCCTCTGTGCCGAAACATCCGCAAAGGCAATCAGCGTATTTCCATCCGGAAGGGGCTTGGTCACATAGGTCAGGATCGAACCATCCGCACGCCGCATTTCACCGGTCGTCTCCTGCCGCGCCGATGAGGAGGGATCGGTGATGTGCCCCTTGACCTGCGTCCAGACCGCCCGGTCATGAAACAGCGGGACACAGGCTTCGGAAACATCATCATAGTCAGGTTCATCCCGCAGCAGATCCGCATCGACCTGCCAGAGATCGGCAAAGGCCTCATTCCACAACTTCAAACGCCCGTCGGTTCCGAAAACGACCACCGCCTCGTGCAGGCTGTCCAGCGTCTTACGCTGCGTTTTGATCATGGCATTGTAGCGGGTCCGCAGCTCGAGCTCGCTGGTGATGTCCTTGAACAGCAACAGCAGACCGCCCATCGGGTGGCGCTGTCGTGTCACCTGGAGGGTCCGGCCATCCGGGAGGTGCCACTCGTCTTCCTCTATCCCCGCAATGTCGAGATAATAGGACAATTCATCTGCCCGCCAGGCGGCATAATCGGTGCGTGCGGGCAATTTCCGCCGCTCTCGCAGCCGATCCAGCAACTGTCCGTGGGTTGGCATATCCAGCAGGAAGCCTTCATCCATATCCCACATTTTCGCAAAAGCCCGATTGTAGAAGCTGAGGCGACGATCACCTGAAAAAATTGCAACGGCATCGGCAACATGATTGAGCGTTTCATCATGCGCCTTCACATGGCGATCAAGGGCTTCACGGGCTTTGTCCTGTTCCGTGACATCAAAGGCCATGCCGCCAACCCCACCCGACAGGGGGAAGGTGAAAATCCGCACGGCCCGGCGCTCGCCGCCAATCGCGATATGCCGGGTCTCATCGAAATCGACGCCCTCACTCAGTGTCCGGCGGACCTGCTCCACGGCCTTTTCGTCCAGCATGACCTGCCGCTCAATCACGCGATCCAGATCTCCGCCCTCAACCGCCTCGATATAAGCCCGATTGGCCCACTGAAGCCGACCCACACCCGAGATCCGCCATGCGGGGAATGGAGCCTTGCCAAGCATGTCGAGAAAAGCCGCAGGGTCCCGCGCCACAACCTGCCGGGCTTCCTCAAGGCGACCGCGCGCCGAACTCTCCTCCAGCCCCTTAATCGTGGAGTCGGTGATCCAGACCACAATCCGGGCACCGGCCGTGCGGCCGTCTGCCTCAAGGAATCGTCCATTCTGTCCAATCAGCGTCAGCGAGAAAGGCTGCCCCTCCAGGGCAAGCTCCTTCAGGCGAAGACGCAACGTGGTATCCAGGCCGCTGGCGTCGCGGGCCTCGAGGTCGGCAAGGCCTTCTAAAATGCGCACGGCCGGGTCGATTGAGACGGCCTCGTCGGTAAACCGCAAAAGGCTTGCCAGCGCCACCGGCGAACCGTGGACCTCCGGAGGCGTTATGTTGTCGCCAGCGGGGTCAAAATCATCGCCCTGCCAGACCAGAATGATTCCGGGGTGGGCCCCAAGGACTGACCGGACTTCGGCCAGCGCACTTTCCGCATCGCCCGCCTTGTCACGATACCGGCGCGCCGCCCCGCGGGCCCCGTCAGATGTTCGCAGAGCCCACAGAATAAAAGCCAGCCCCAGCGCGAGCGCGCCGGCAGCGATAATCATGGGAACCGTATCAGCGGTCAGCGGCATGGCGCCCTCCTTGTCACGTCGACCCGGCAGGAATCGCGTGTCTTGAGAGTCTATCCGAATGCGCCAACAGCGTTAAGTCCGGGTTAACAGACCAGCCCGCTTCGTTAAGGCCTTTAACGCGGCGCAGGCCGCCTGGCTCCACAGGATGGCGGCCTTAATAGCGATAGTGTTCGGGCTTGAACGGTCCGGCCTGGCTGACACCAATGTAATCGGCCTGCTCATCGCTCATCTGGGTCAGTTCCACACCCAGCTTGCGCAGGTGGAGACGGGCCACCTTCTCGTCCAGCTCTTTCGGCAGGGTGTAAACCTCATTCCCATACGCTCCGGTATTGGTATGAAGCGCAATCTGAGCCAGCGTCTGGTTGGTAAAACTGGCTGACATCACAAACGAGGGGTGACCCGTCGCGTTGCCCAGATTCACCAGCCGCCCTTCTGACAGGAGGATGATCCGCTTGCCATCCGGAAAGGTAATCATATCCACCTGTGGCTTGATGTTGGTCCACTTCAGATTGCGGAGGGCCTCGACCTGGATCTCGTTGTCGAAGTGGCCGATATTGCAGACGATGGCCATGTCCTTCATGGCCCGCATGTGATCCACGGTGATGATATCCTTATTCCCTGTTGCGGTCACGAAAATGTCCGCCTTGCCCGCCATCGTATCGAGGGTCTGGACGTCAAACCCGTCCATCGCCGCCTGCAGGGCGCAGATCGGATCCACCTCTGACACGGTCACACGCGCGCCAGAGCCCGCCAGCGAGGCCGCCGACCCCTTTCCGACATCGCCATAACCGGCCACAAAAGCGGTCTTGCCGGCCATCATGACATCGGTTCCCCGGCGGATCGCATCCACCAGCGATTCTTTGCAGCCATATTTGTTGTCGAATTTGGACTTGGTGACGCTGTCATTCACATTGATGGCCGGGAAAGGCAGTTCCCCACGTTTTTCGAGCTGATACAGACGGTTCACCCCGGTCGTGGTTTCTTCCGACACACCGCGGATCCCAGCCTTGATCCGGGCAAACCAGCCCGGCGTTTCAGCCATCCGCCTGCGGATCTGTTTGAACAGGGCGACCTCTTCTTCCGACCCCGGATTGTCTAGGACGCTGGGGTCCTGTTCGGCCTTCTCACCGAGGATCAGATACATGGTCGCGTCGCCGCCATCGTCCAGAATGAGATTCACCGTGCGGCCATCCGGCCACTCATAGATCCGGTCGCAGAACTGCCAGTATTCGTCGAGTGTCTCGCCCTTATGGGCAAAGACGGGGGTCCCGGCATCCGCAATCGCGGCCGCCGCGTGATCCTGCGTGGAGTAGATGTTGCAGCTGGCCCAGCGGACCTCCGCGCCGAGCGCCTCCAGGGTCTGGATCAGGACAGCGGTCTGGATCGTCATGTGAAGGGACCCTGCGATCCGCGCCCCGGCCAGCGGTTGGGCGGCCCCGTACTCCTCCCGCGCCGCCATCAAGCCTGGCATTTCTGTCTCGGCAATTTCGATTTCCATGCGGCCAAAATCCGCTTGCGAAATATCTGCGACGGCATAATCGTGCGACATATCAACGATCCTTTATATGAGTCTTCGGGGCGATATAGCAGGATAAGTTCGAAAGCCAACCCAGCTTGTTCGGTTTGGCAACGGAAAGGTTATGTGCCATTCAGCTAGACTGGGTATAACGGCATGCTGTCCATATGCTCGGAGGAACCGATGACATATCGCGCCCTGATAGCGTCCACATTTGCATTTGGTAGCGCCTTCTGTAGCCCGGTGCTCGCGGAGACGGAGGACGAACTGGTGCGCTTACCCGGTAAGGGGGAACTGCGGTCAGCGCAGGATCGCGAACGAATCCAGGCCGACCGGCTCAAGCCGGGGGGTGGCCTGTTCCTGACCTTTGATGACGATGGCGACGGCCTGATCACGCAAGACGAGATCGGCGTCGGCATCCCGCTCGCCTTCGCCGAGGCGGACGCCAATCGTGATGGGTACCTCACCGCACTGGAACAACGGGCCTGGGCCAACGGTCTGCCAACACGCGATGACAGCCTCGCCAATCCAACCCGGTTCGATCCCAACCTTGACCGGCGCGTCGACCTCGGGGAGTTCACCGCCGTCGTCACAGCCTTAAGCATTGATTATGCCGACGCGGACACCGGGCTGGTCGTGATCACCCACCTTAAGTCATCGGACGGCACCTCCCTGCCCGCATCCGAGACGTCTGCCGCGCGACGTGGCCCACTCGCACCAGCGAGACAGGATGGTCGCTCACAGCGCTGAGCAGGTGACGCCGCCCGTCCGCGGCGGTAAAGCGGGGGGTCAGCAGGAAAGAATCGCCCATGCCGCGCGCGCCACTCACACCGGACAGCCACCTCTACCTGATTGATGCCAGCGCTTACATCTTTCGTGCCTATCACGCCCTGCCGCCCTTGACCCGTGCCAGTGACGGATTG
>CAJXMY010000189.1 GCA_913056435.1 uncultured Hyphomonadaceae bacterium
CCGCCGCCTCGTTCAGGGCCTGCGAAAGGACCTCCGCCGCCTTGGGCAGGACAGGCTCCAGCTGCCCCAACCGCCGGTTCAACTCGGTGACCACATCGCTCTGGCCGCCCTCCAGCAGGCGGCGATACCAATCCAGGAAGGCCTGCTCGACCTCGATCAGGTCACCTGCAAGGAATCCAATCTTTTCTGGCGTGCCGGACAAGGCGACCTGAACTTCAGAAAGGGCCTCTGACCAGCTGGCCGGCGACAGCCGTCCCTCGCGCTTGATGTAGGGGCGGTCCAAACGCTGCCGGGCCAGTCCATCCCAGACAAACCGGGATTTGTCCGACAACCACTCCTCATTCACCTCTTCATTCACCGTTGGCATGATCCGCATCACGGCATTGCCCTTGGCATCCACACGAATGGCAGCCCCCATGGCATCCATGACGTCGATACTCGGGGTCTTTCGTAATTCCCAGGGCCGGGCGTTATAAGCATATGGCTTTGAGGTCAGCGCCCCGACCGGACAAAGATCGATCACGTTGCCAGACAGCTCCGAACTCAGGCTTTGCTCCAGATAGGTCGTTATTTCCGCGGATTCGCCACGTGAGATCATGCCGAGTTCCTCAACGCCGGCCACCTCAGCGGCAAACCTGACGCAACGGGTGCACTGGATACAACGGGTCATAATGGTCTTCACCAGCGGGCCCATATTCTTATCCTCAACCGCGCGCTTGTTGAGGTCATAGCGAGAGCCCGAGCGGCCATAAGCTACGGCCTGATCCTGCAGGTCACATTCACCACCCTGATCGCAAATAGGACAATCCAGAGGGTGGTTGATCAGCAAAAACTCCATCACGCCGCCGCGGGCCTTTTCAACATAGTCACCGCGAGTTCGGATGATCGGGGCTGATCCATCCGGATTGGGGCGCATATCACCAACAGTCTGCGCACAGGACGCGATGGGCTTGGGCGCCCCCTGCCACTCGACCAAACACATCCGGCAATTCCCTGCGACAGAGAGGCGTTCATGATAGCAGAAACGAGGTATTTCAGCGCCTGCCGCTTCGCAGGCCTGCATCAAAGTGTAGTGACGCGGGACCTCAATATCCTGGCCGTCAATATTCAGTTTGAACTGGTCGTCTGACATCTCTGGCCCCGTCTATTCCGCCGCCACCCGAGTCCCCTGAACAAGGGCTCGGGGCGTACGATAAAGCGTGATACGATCTTCAATTTCGTGCCTGAAATGGCGAATGAGGCCCTGAACAGGCCATGCAGCGGCATCTCCAAGTGCGCAAATGGTGTGCCCCTCCACCTGATAGGAGACCTCCAGTAGCATGTCGATTTCTGCATGTTCGGCTTCGCCTTTGGCCATGCGCTGAAGGACCCGCCACATCCAGCCTGTGCCCTCCCGGCAGGGTGTGCACTGACCACAGCTTTCATGTTTGTAGAAGTAAGAGATGCGGGCAATCGCCTGAATGAGATCCGTCGACTTATCCATGACAATCACTGCGGCGGTCCCAAGGCCGGACTTCAAATCGCGCAGCGTGTCAAAATCCATATTGGCATCCATGATCTGTTCCGCCGGCAGGAGCGGCACAGAAGACCCACCCGGAATAACGGCCTTCAGATTGTCCCAGCCTCCCCGAATGCCGCCACAATGGGTATCGATCAGGTCACGGAACGTGATCGACATCTCTTCCTCAACATTACAGGGGGCGTTGACATGCCCGGAGATGCAGAAAAGCTTTGTCCCCGAATTGTTTGGCCGCCCGAAGCCTGCAAACCACTCTGCCCCGCGACGCAGGATCGTGGGAACCACGGCGATTGATTCCACATTATTCACGGTTGTCGGACAACCATACAGACCGGCATTCGCCGGAAAGGGCGGCTTCAGCCGCGGCTGACCTTTCTTACCTTCAAGGCTTTCCAGCAGGGCCGTTTCCTCACCACAAATATAGGCGCCGGCCCCGTGATGGACGTACAGGTCAAAATCCCAGCCATTGACGTTATTCTTGCCGATAAGCTTTGCCTCATAAGCTTCACGAACGGCCTTTTCGAGCGCCTCGCGTTCCGCGATATATTCCCCCGGAATGTAGACGTAGCAGGCGTGAGCCCGCATGGCCCGGGACGCCACCATGCACCCTTCGATCAGAAGATGAGGATCATGGCGCATGATTTCGCGGTCCTTGCAGGTCCCCGGTTCCGATTCATCTGCATTGACGACAAGGTAATGCGGTCGCTCTCCGACCTGTTTGGGCATGAAGGTCCATTTCAAGCCGGTGGGAAAACCCGCGCCGCCCCGGCCACGCAGACCGCTTTGCTTAATCTGGTCGCATAGCCAGTCCGGTCCCTGGGCCAGCATGTCACGGGTCAGGTGCCACGCTCCACGCTGTTTCGCGGCCTCCAGTTCAGGCGACTGGGTCCCATAGAGATTTGTAAAGATGCGATCCTTATCCTGAAGCATGTCAGGTCTCCTTGTCCGCCGCGACCAGGGCCTTGGCCTGTGCAATCCAGTCCTCACGCTCAACCCGGCCGGGCCACGACAGAGCAGACTCAACCCACGCAGCATTGGCCACCGACCAGCCTGCGATCTGACCAAACTGATAGACACCCAACGCCTGAAGCCTCTCCATCGCCTTAGGGCCGATCCCTTTGATCTTACGCAAATCATTCTGTTCAGCGGGCGCACTTTGAAACAGGTCGGGCGCCTCATTCGGTATCGACTGAATCAAGGTCGTACGCACCGGCTCAGCGACCGCCGCCCCCTCCCCCGTCCCGGGCAGGTTCGGCAACTCCGACAGCGCGGTCCGCGACCCGTCGAAGAGGGCCGGATCCACCAAGCTTGTAAGCCCTCCAATCGGTGCCGAGCGCTGACGCTCCACAAAAGTTCCTGGTGGCGCGTCCGCCCCATTGCGGAGTTGATCGAGCAACTCTCCAAAACATTCAGGCGACAGATCCTCATAATAATAGTCATTGATCTGAACCATGGGCGCATTCACGCAGGCGCCCAAGCATTCAACCTCTTCCCATGACAGGCGCCCGTCATCAGTCAGGCTGAATGGTTCGCCAATACGCTCGCGACAGACAGCCTTGAGGTCATTGGCCCCGCGCAGCATGCAAGGCGTGGTCCCGCACAGTTGTATATGATGTTTTCCGACAGGCTGAAGACGGAACATCGTGTAGAAGGTGGCCACCTCATAAACGCGGATATAAGGCATTTCCAGCCGATCCGCGACGGCCCGCATGGCCGGTTCGGACAACCATCCTGCATTGTCTTTCTGCGCAAGCCACAACAGGGGAATTACAGCGGAGCGCTTCTTGTCGAGAGGGTATTTTCCCAGCCAGAACGCAATTTTACTTTCGGTCTCCGAAGCGAAGCAAAACGACTCTCCCCCCGCCTCAAGATCAAATCTCCGCAGTGCCATTAGCTCGCTTCTCCCGGCAGGACAACGCGCCCCGCCTCATCAAATGACCAGAACGGGTTGAACGCCACTTCCCAGGCATTCCCTTCAGGATCCGAAAAATAGCCCGAATAGCCACCCCAGAATGACTTGTGAGGCGGCACGGTAATCGTGACACCAGCCGCTTCACAGCGGGCGAAGATCTCATCAACCTCGGCTTCCGATCGCGCATTGTAGGCGAGCGCCACCCCATTGAATCCATCGGGCCGACCGCCGCCCAAACCTGCGTCCCCTGCAAGTTTGTCCGCCTCCCAGAGCCCGAGAATGAAGCCCCCCAGATCAAACATTGCCATCTGCTTTGGCCCAACATTTTTAAACCCGATCGCTGTCTCATAGAATCGCGTCATCGCGGCCCGGTCGATGACACCGAGCGTTATAATGGAGAGCCGCTGTTCGGGGAAAATGGGCTGATCAGCCATTAGCGATCGATCTCCCCGAAGACGATATCGAGAGACCCCAGAATGGCGGACACGTCAGCCAGCTGATAGCCCCGGCAGAGATGGTCCATAGCCGCCAGGTGCGGGAAGCCTGGCGCCCGAAGCTTGACCCGATAGGGCCGATTGCTGCCATCCGCCACCAGATAGACGCCAAACTCACCCTTTGGCGCCTCAACAGCGGCATAGACCTCCCCCTCGGGAACATGAAATCCCTCTGTGTAGAGTTTGAAGTGGTGGATAAGCGCCTCCATGGACCGCTTCATCTCACCGCGACGCGGCGGCGCTACCTTGCTGTTCGGCGCCAGAACATCACCTTTGGGCATATTCTCGATACACCAGCGCATGATGTCGTTCGACACCAACATTTCTTCCATCCGGCACACATAGCGATCATAATTGTCACCATTACGCCCAACAATGACCGGGAAGACGTCCTGAGGGATCTCACTGTAGATTTCATAGGGCTGGCTTCGTCTGAGATCCCAGGCCAGCCCTGAGCCACGAACCATCACCCCGGAAAAACCGTACTTCAGAATGGTCTCTTCATCGACCACACCGATATCGACGTTGCGCTGCTTGAAAATACGGTTCTCCGTAACCAGCCCCTCTATCCGCGCCAGAGCGGCAGGAAACGCCTCGATAAACGCCATGATGTCATCAATCAGATCTTGCGGCAGATCCTGATGCACCCCGCCCGGCCGGAAATAGGCTGCATGCAG
>CAJXMY010000190.1 GCA_913056435.1 uncultured Hyphomonadaceae bacterium
ATGCATGGTTTTGCGAACCCTTTTTCTTCCGCTGACTTGCTTACAGTGTCATGGTGAATATCACTTGTCGGTTCGGGACCAGATTTTGTGGAAATTCGATCCGGGCCCTTAACCTATTGAAAGGGAGGCCTTGACCATGGCCCGTATCGCATTCCTCGGGCTCGGTGTCATGGGATATCCCATGGCGGGTCATCTTGTTGGTGCTGGACATGATGTTTGCGTCTGGAACCGGACGGCGACCAAGGTGGAGCGTTGGTGTGGAACCTTTGCAGGACGCGCGGGGCGGACAGCGGACGAGGCTGTTTTTGGGGCGGAGTATGTGTGTTTGTGTCTGGGGGATGACCCAGATGTGGAAGAAGTTTTCGACGCTTTTGAAGGGACCTTGGCGGCTGGAATGATCGTCATTGATCATACGACGGCCAGCGCGGATTTGGCCCGCCGCCTCTCGGTGAGGGCGGAGGCGCGGGGGGCGGCCTTTCTGGATGCGCCCATTTCCGGGGGACAGGTCGGGGCAGAGACCGGCCAGCTCACCATCATGTGCGGAGGAAGCGAGGCCGCGTTCGAGGCGGCGGTCCCGGTCATGTCGGCCTACGGCCGGAACCTGACCCGGATCGGCGACAGCGGGTCCGGGCAGCTGGCCAAGTCGGTCAATCAGATCTGCATTGCCGGAATCGTTCAGGGGCTCGCCGAGGGACTTCATTTTGCCCGGGAGGCCGGCCTCGACATCGACCGCACGATCGAGGCGATTCGCGGGGGCGCCGCCCAGAGCTGGCAGATGGACAATCGCTGGCAGACCATGCGCGATGGTCACTATGATCATGGCTTTGCGGTGGACTGGATGCGCAAGGATCTGAGAATTGCGCTCGACACGGCCCGCCAGACGGGGGCCACACTCCCGGTCGCGGCTCTGGTCGACCAGTTCTATGCCGATGTCCAGGCGAAGGGAGGGGGACGCTGGGATACGAGCAGTCTTCTGGCGCGCCTTGGCCATGGGCCGGAGACGGAATGACGCCCGCAGAGAACAAGACCCAGCCCGTCAACCACCGGCCGGAGGCGGTGATCGAGGCGGTGGGGAGCGAGATCCGGCGCCGGGATGGCTTCTTCCTGCTCGGCCTGTTCGGACGCGTGACCGGGCTCGAGCCGCGGGTTTGGCGGGGCGGCATGATCGGCTATGGGCGTTACGCCTATACCTATGCCAGTGGTCGCTCGGGGGCATTCTTCATGACCGGCTTCGCGCCGCGGAAAAACCGGTCTTCTGTCTACATCATGCCCGGCTACGACTTCGATCAGATGCACGATCTCCTCGCGCGGCTTGGCCCCCACAAGCACGGAAAATCCTGCCTCCACATCACCCGGCTCGATCGAGTTGATCCGGGCGTCCTCGAAGAGATCATTACCCTCGGACTCGACCGGCTCAAAGCCCGCTATGAGGTCTTTGACGATTAAGCCCGGCGCGGCGCGCGCAGCATGGGCGACACCACGGGGCCCGTCCCGCCGGCGTTAAAGTCACCCGTTTTTTCAAACCCATGCGCAGCATAGAAGCCGTGATTGGCCGGGTTGGAATTCTCCAGATAGACCGGGAGGTCACGCTGGTCTGCAACGTCGAGCATGGGCTGGATCAGGGCGCGGCCAATCCCCTGACCCCGCGCGGTGGCCCGGGTGCCAATGGTAAACAGATAGAAATGGGGACTCTCCGGATGGTGATCGGCCATCTGCCGGCCAATCTGTTGAATGCGCGTCATCGCGCCGGGGCTGGCATGGCGCCACATGCCCGCGAGGAAACGCATCTGCAGCGCAAATGTCAGCCCCACAGACTGGCCCGGACCGGTCCACATGGTCGCGCCCTGATCGCCTGAAAGATAGCACAGGCCGGTCTTCAGATAGGCCGGCGCGAGTGTCCTGAAGGCGCTGAGAATGGCGCGGGGCGGACCGAAGATCCATCGGTTCAGGGGGTCATCCCGAAAGGCCTCGGCGGTGATGTCGGCGAGCTGTCGGTGATCCTGAGGACGGGCCTGTCTGAGGCCGGGAAGGTCCAGTTTCTGCATGCCGCGTCCGCCTTTCTGCTTTGCTTTTGGGTTCGCCGGCTTTACGCACACGCGAAGATATTGGGACGGGCTTATCATGCGTGACGGTGGACGAATAGCGGCCGCAATTGATGTTCTCGGCGATGTGACCCGACGTCACCAGCCCGTGAAGTCGGCGGTTCGTGACTGGGGCAAGCGGGCCCGATATGCCGGATCCAAGGACCGGGCCTGGGTATCGGGTCTCGTTCTGGATGCCCTGCGTCGGCGCAATTCCCTGGCCCATGCCATGCAGGATGAGAGCCCGAGAGGGCTCGTTCTGGGGGCCCTTGCCAAGGCCTGGGGATGGGATATTCGCCGGATAGACGCGGCCATGGATGAACCCCATGCGCCCGCCGCCCTGACCCTTGAGGAGCGTGAACGCCTGGTTCAGGCCCCCGATGTCGAGGCGGCTGCGCATGTCCTCGGAGATTTTCCGGACTGGCTGTCGCCGCACATGGACCGTGTCTTTGGCGAGGCGATGATGATCGAAACCCAGGCCATGGCGCAGCGGGCCAGCGTCGACCTTCGAATCAACACGCTGAAGGCCGATGCGGACCGGGTGGCCGCGCCGCTGCGCACGGCTCAGGCCGAGCCGTCGCCCTGGCTCCTCAACGCGGTTCATATCCCGGCTCCCGATCCGACACGGCGGGACACGTCTCTGGACCGGATCCCGGCTTATTCGAAGGGCTGGGTCGAAGTGCAGGATGCTGGTTCCCAGATTGCGGCCGCGGCGGCCAATGCACGGGCCGGAGAGCAGATCCTTGATTACTGTGCAGGGGGCGGGGGGAAGACGCTGGCGCTGGCCGCCGCCATGGGCGGCAAGGGTCAGGTGTTTGCCTATGACATTGATGGCCGGCGTCTCAGCGCGCTCGTCCCGCGGCTGAAACGTTCGGGTGCCCATAATGTCCAGCTGATGCACCCCGACACGCCCGATGTCCTCGCGCCCCTCGAGGCGGCGATGGATTGTGTTTTTGTCGATGCACCTTGCACCGGAACCGGGACCTGGCGCCGACGTCCGGACACCAAATGGCGCGTCCGGCCCAATGCCCTGACCACCCGCATGGCCCAGCAGGACGAGGTCCTGCGGGCGGCGTCGGCCTATGTCCGTCCGGGCGGGCGGCTGGTCTATGCAACCTGTTCTTTCCTGATGGAAGAGGACGAGGACAGGGTCGCGGATTTCCTTGTGGGTCATCCCGGATTCGCGGCGGACTCAACTGCCGATCATCTGTGTGCCAGCGGGGCGCTGACCGAGGCCGGATGTGACATGGTCCGACGCCTGGAAACCCCGACCGGGGCGCTGCGGCTGACCCCGCACAGCGCCAACACAGATGGTTTCTTCGTTGCCGTCTTGCGCAAGACCGGCTGAATCGCATAGAGGGACCCATGACAGAGACCCGACACGAACGCGCCCTGATCATTGATTTCGGCTCGCAGGTGACACAGCTCATCGCGCGCCGGCTTCGCGAAAGTGGCGTCTATTGCGAAATTCACCCGTTCAACAAGGTCGATGACGCCTTTCTGATGGCCTATGCCCCGCGGTCGATCATTCTGTCGGGTGGACCGGCCAGCGTCACATGGGACGAGTCACCCCGGGCGGATGACGCGGTCTTCCGGTTGGGCGTCCCGGTGCTGGGCATCTGCTATGGCCAGCAGGTGATGATGGCCCAGCTGGGCGGTCGGGTGGAGACCGGCACCAGCCGCGAATTTGGCCGGGCCTTCATTGACCGGGTGTCGGATGATCCGCTGTTTGACGGCCTGTTTCAGGACGGACACCAGGAAGAGGTCTGGATGAGCCATGGCGACCATGTCGCCGACATGGCGCCGGGTTTCGGCGTGATTGCCCGCTCGCCGGGGGCCCCTTTCGCCGTGATCGCCGACCCGGAGCGCCGGTTCTATGGCACGCAGTTCCATCCCGAAGTGGTTCATACCGTGCACGGCGCCCGGTTGTTGCGGAACTTTACGCACGGCATTGCCGGGTTCCGGGGCGACTGGACCATGGCCGCCTATCGCGAGGAAGCCATCGCCAAGATCCGCGCTCAGGTCGGCGGGGGGCGTGTGATTTGTGGCCTGTCAGGCGGGGTGGATTCCTCCGTGGCGGCGGTGCTGATTCACGAAGCCATTGGCGAACAGCTGACCTGTGTCTATGTCGATCATGGCCTGATGCGGGCGAATGAGAGTGAGCAGGTCGTCGGCCTGTTCCGCGAACACTACAACATCCCCCTGGTTCATGTGGATGCCTCTGACCTGTTTCTCGGCGCGCTGGCCGGTGTCAGCGACCCGGAACGCAAGCGCAAGATCATCGGGGGCCTGTTTATCGACGTGTTCGAGGCGGAGGCGACCAAGATCGGCGGTGCCGATTTTCTCGCTCAGGGAACGCTCTATCCCGACGTGATTGAGAGCGTGTCCGCCATTGGCGGGCCGAGCGTGACGATCAAGTCGCACCACAATGTTGGCGGTCTTCCGGAGCGGATGAACATGAAGCTGGTTGAGCCCCTGCGGGACCTGTTCAAGGACGAGGTCCGGGCGCT
>CAJXMY010000191.1 GCA_913056435.1 uncultured Hyphomonadaceae bacterium
GTGTGGCCGCGGCCGGTGCCGTCGTGGCGGCAGGTTTACTAGGGGTCTTTTCTGATAATCTAGGCTTTGTCGCAGAAGTGGTTGCGTTTGCCTTCGGATTGGCCGCCGCCTCGCTGTTCCCCGTGATCCTTCTGGGAATTTTCTGGAAACGGATGAACAAGGAAGGGGCCATCGCCGCAATGGTGACAGGCCTCGTGACCACTTTCGCTTATATCTACTACTTCAAGTTCGCGGGCGGTTCCCCAGCGCAGTGGTTCTTCGGGGTGTCACCGGAGGGTATTGGTTTTGTGTTCATGTTCCTTGCACTCATAACAGGCGTACTGGTAGCCATACTTACACCTCCGCCGCCGATCGATATCCAGAACATGGTCGATGACATTCGTGTGCCGGGAAGACGGCAGGCGCACGGCATAGCGGATCAAGGCATGTTGCCCATAGATTGATCTCGCTCAACCATACGCTTGGGTGATCAGGTCAAAAAAGCTGGGCTGGCTGCTCGGCAGACGGACAGTCTGACAAAGGGCCTTTCCGGACGGGCGTTCGACCGCGTTCAGGTGCATCAGATCCTTAGGGCTCAAGCCGAACCGCTCCTTGAATCGATGAGACAAATGGGCGTGATCATAAAATCCGAGCGCCCCAGCGACAGACCCAATATTCTCGTTGGCCCGCGGAAGGTTGAGGATGCGGGCATAAGCAACATCTAGTTTTCGATTGCGGATATGGTCAGCTACCCCGCCAATGGGCTCGAACATCCTGTAGAGGGCTGCCCGCGAGAGGCCGAATTTCTTACAAATAAATTGCGGGGTGAGTGCAGGGTCCCCGACACTCTCATCAATGTAGCGCAAGATCGCATTCAGCCTTAGCGTCCGAATGTCAGCATGATTTGCCTCAAGGGGCATGCCCGTCAGAAAATTTGCAAGGACGGTTGCAAAGCCACTCAACAAAAGGTGGGCCAGCAGCTTATCCCCTTGGCGGCATGCATCGTGGACAAGCCCCATCTGCAGCCTGAGGGCCCGGGCGGACGGTCTCCGATGATCCAAGACCAGAAGGCCCGGGATGTTGCCCCCCCCGGGCGCCACCACGGCTCTGGGCAACATAATGGACAGCTCTCTCGTACGCTGCAGAGCATGCCACTTCAAAGCCGGCATCCCATCACTGATGATCACATCACCGGGGGCCCAATGGCGGGAGTCCTCTCCCACAATCGTCTGTCCATGAGATGCCATGCAGACGGAAATCACGAGCCTCTCGGGCACCCGGTCCGGCAGAAAGCGATCGCGCGCTTTGAAATAGCTGTCCTGACGGGCCTCAAAAACCGTGAATTCTCCAATCAACCAAACCCGCTCCTCACTGAAGAATTGTCCATCCCGGCGAATGGGGAAAGCCAAATTATAGAATGGACCAACCAGATCCTGAAAATATTCAGACTGGCGCGATGGCGAAACGCCATTGGTGTGAAAGAAGAATTCCCCATGCTTAATCTGGGGACCCCTCTTTAATAAATTCGAATTATTCTTCATCTTTTCGTCTTTAAAGATTTTGATCATAGACGAATATTTCTATGAAAACCAAAAACAACAGAAATCAGGATATTTATACAATACAGAAAAATCTCCACATCTACCTTCATGGGCAGTGGCGTTGATTCTTCCGAATTCTAATGGGGGTCAGGCGCTTTCGCCTCAAACCCGGACGTCAGCTACTGAGCGACGGCGACATGGGGCAGTGGTACAGATCGCCTTGCACAGAAACTCAGACTGTCTCGTCCCAACTGCGGCTCAGACGCGCCGCGGCATTGATAATCCCAGCCATTGAATAGGTCTGCGGGAAATTACCCCAGAGTTCACCCGTCCGGGTATCAATATCCTCTGAAAGTAGGCCGAGATGATTGCGATGCGCCAGTACATCCTCAAACATCATCCGCGCATCCTCATGTCGCCCAACACGCGACAGAGCGTCAATATGCCAGAAGGTACAGGCGGTAAAAGCGGTCTCGGGCATCCCGAAATCATCGGCCGTGCGATACCTGTAGACGTGATACCCTTCGCGCAGTTCCTGATCGATCCTGTCAACCGTGGCAACGTAGCGTGCATCAAGTGGGTCGATGAAACCGATCTCTGCCATTAGAAGGACTGACGCATCTAACGCATCTCCTCCGAACGCACCGGTGAACGCCTGCCGAGAGTCATTCCAAGCCTCCCGCAAAATGACACGACGAATTTCATCCGCGCGGCCACTCCAAAACTGTTGTCGCTCTCCAAGACGGAGATGACCAGCAATCCTGGCGAGTCGATCGCAGGCCGCCCAGCACATGATAGCGGAAGAGGTATGGACCGCGGCACGGCCTCTGTACTCCCAGATGCCCGCATCCGGCGTTTTGTAGATGTCATACGCCCGATGCCCCACCTGCTCAAAATGGTGGAACTCTTCGACACCGGCTTGCACCATTAAACGATTGTCAAAGAAGGCCTGTGAGGCGCCCAAAATGACATGCCCATAGACATCGTGCTGAACATGTTCAGCTGCCTGGTTGCCAAACCTGACAGGACCCATGCCTCTGTAACCGGGCAGTTCACTGGCGATGGCTTCGGTCAGCTCTTCCTCAAGGGCGATTCCAAAAACCGGCTGAATATGACCGCCTTTGGTATGGACGACGGTATTTCGCAGATAGGTGAGATAATGCTCCAGCGTTTCAACGGCGGACAGGCGATTTAGCGCTGTCACCGTAAAATAGGCATCCCTGAGCCAACAAAACCGATAATCCCAGTTCCGCTCTGACCCGGCATGCTCAGGAACCGATGTGGTGAGGGCCGCAACAATCCCACCTGTTGCCTCATAGACACAAAGTTTCAGCGTGATGGCGGCCCGGATGACGGCATCTTGCCAATCCGGAGGAGTGGCAAGGCGGCGCGACCAGTCGCGCCACTGATCAATGGTTCGCTCCCGCCATGTGTCGGCCATGACTCCCACTGTGTCTGAAAGGGACTCATCCGGCCCTAGCACGAAACTCAGGGGAGCCTGCAGAACGAATTCACGGGCGTCGAGGACATAGGACACCGGTGCATCTGTTGTAACACGAAAGCCAACCACATCGTGAAGAAAACGGACATGGGACACTCCCCGACGCGCCGGCATCCTTGTCGCGCCCCGATCTACTTCTGCCCGAAGTGTGATCGTAACTTTAGGCATGCCGCGGAGGGGTGTGATCTGGCGAACGACAGACGAGGGCTGAAACCGCCGACCGCGGTCAAAAAACCGCGGCGCAAAATCCAGAATTCGTACAGCAGAACCATCCTCCGATTCCAGGATCGTCTCTAAAACAGCTGTGTTTCGAAGATAGGACTGTCGCGTCTTGGCCTGCCCGGCCAGGCTAACTGAAAAACAGCCGCCGCCGCCCAGCAGGCTGTTGAACACAGGCTCTCCATCAAGCCGAGGCAGACATAGCCAGACCAAACTTCCCTCGCGGTCTACAAGACCTGCAACCGTTCCATTACCGATGACTCCAAGATCAAGACTGCTCATGTGATTCCCTGCTCCAACCAGGTCCAAACATCTTTCGGCGTTGCCAAACGATACGTCGCGATGCTGGACCCCTCGCCAACTTTAATCGCAGCACCGCCCAGAGCCAGCGCCACTTTCATCGCATCTTCATCCGTGGCGTCATCACCAACCATGATGGGTCTCTTGCCCACAAAGGGCGAAGTTCTCATAAGCTCGGCCAGAGCAAGCCCCTTATTGGCCCCTGCGGGCTTTGCCTCGATAACCATTTTGCCGTGCTGCAAACGATAATCGGGAAAAGCGTTCAGACGCTCCTCCAGAGCCATCACAAGCGCGGGGCCGGCCTGCGGGCGCATTCGATAGTGCACAGCCTGAACTCGTCCTTTGTCTTCAAGCCAGACGCCATCATAGGATCGAATGACATCCTGGAAGGCTGACCTTAAGGCTTCAGGCGCCGCACCCGCCCGGGCGCTCGCAGGCCTCCCCGGCGCCGCGATCTCAAGGCCGTGAGCGCCGAGCCGCCAATGGGCATCAGGAACCCGTAGACTGAGATCAGCTAATGACCGCCCGGAAATAATCGCCAAGGCCCCTGACAAGGCATCGGAAACCCGCTGAAGCGTTTGAGGCCCACTTTGGGGCAAAACCACCGCGCTGGCATCCTCTTGAAGGTCGGCCAGCGTGCCATCGAAATCAAGAAACAGCCCGTGGTCAGAGCGAAGAAGAGGAGGAGGCATCATGGGACCATGTGTTTCAGACGGTGACACTCAAAGACCGCCCAGATCCTTCAGAAATTTAGAGCGCCACCAATTGATGTCTTTTTCCATGACGATTTCTCGAAGCGCCCGCCATCGTTGCTGTCTCTCGTCCAGAGGCATTGTCAGCGCCTGGTGGATGGTCTCCGCGAGCCGACCGCGGCTGTGAGGGTTGACGATCAGCGCATCTGACATCTGTTCCGCAGCGCCTGCAAACTCAGAAAGAATCAAAACGCCAGGGTCTGCCTCATCCTGAGCCATGACAAATTCTTTCGCCACCAAATTCATCCCATCACGCAGTGGTGTCACGAGGCCAACGGCGGCAATTCTGAACA
>CAJXMY010000192.1 GCA_913056435.1 uncultured Hyphomonadaceae bacterium
GGAACTTTTAAATCATGACTTTCAAGAAATTCATCATTTCCCTGCCGATCGCCGCACTCGCCGCGGTCTCGACGACCAATCCGCAAGTGATCTTCCAGATCAATGAGGAGGCCGAAGACAAACCCGGAAATCTGGCGACCGGGATCGAGCAGATTGACGGGGACAGGACGGTATCAGCAGATATGCAGATCGCTTCGGAAGTCTTGTCAGAACTGCAGACCATCGAAGGCAGTGTTGACTATTGTCGCGATGGCTTAGCCAGTGCCGGAATTGATGGCCTGGTCCAGGAGGTCGGCCTCGATGCTGAGGAAAGCTGCAGCGTCTTCCTGAGTATCATTGAAACGCAGCCGGACCGCCGCGGCGAAAAAGTCGCCTTCTTCGGGCTTCAGCTTCCTGATCTGGTGGACACCACACCTGCCGATGAGCTGACAGAACCCGCCGCAATTGCGTCTGCCCCGCCGCCGGATGGGGAGTTCTAGGCCCTCGTCAGGCTCACAGCCACGTCGATCAGGCGAGTGACCGTGTCCCAGAATCTCCCAAGGCGCGAATTTTCGTGCCGATTCAGAACACATGTCCTCGAAATTGCATCCGAGCCGTCCCAATATTCTCAGCTATATCCGTTCTGCACCGTGGATTCCCACCCAAAAGTGGGGCCCTCTTATCCCCCATTTGGGGTAATCTACACGCTAATAGTCTAATATATTCAACCCCTACCGGATGGATTGGCCTCGCCACCCCCACATCTGGCACAATCCGGCACCGCATTTGCGTTGTGGAAGACGTCGCCAGGCCCGGCGTCGAACCGAACCATATGTGGGGGATCGAGATGAACTTTACACTTGATGAACATATCGCCAGACGTATCCGCCGGCGCAGACGCCTGCTCGGCCTCACGCTGAAGGAACTGGGTGAGCGGACAGGTGCCGACTTCCGTCGCCTCCACAAATATGAAATTGGCGCAACCCGGCCAACACCGGCCTTCCTTTACGAACTCTCCCTCGCGCTGGAAGTGTCTATCAGCTATTTCTATGAGGGGCACGACTCCGTTTCGACCGCTCAGGACTATGGCAAAATCGTTGACTCGTCACTTTGTCCTCAGGACCGCGATTTTATCACGTCCTTCCTCGAGCTCGACCCCAGCATGCGGCAATCCCTGGCTCAGCTGGTCAAACAGTACAAGGCGCCCCTCCAGGACGTGGCCTGATGCCGGATCACGCCGTTCCGGTAAGGCCCTGAAACAGAACCGGGTGGGGTCCGACACGGCTCTCGAAGTCGACGGCCGTTACAAGCCCCCCCGAGGAGGGTGTAAGTCATCCATCCGGTTCCCCCACTTCATCCTTGCGGACCGTGCCCGGAAAAACCCTGAAGCGCGCCGGGTGCCGGAATGATCACCGTGTCGCGAAATGACACAAAGGCGGGACGTCCTCCGGCTGTTCAGCCCGCGTCGCGCCCTGGATGGCCCTTTCGGCAGCGGACATTGGGCCCAAAACCTGCCCGATATGGCCAATAAGCCGGCTTTTTTCCGGGAAAACCGCCGTCGCTGTGGTGTTTTCGGGCGGCCCGGCCCACTGGTCGGCGGTTTTTCGGTTTGAGCCTGCCATCCGGCATCACTTTTGCTTTGAACAAGGCAGCGCGACTGATCGCGTCAACGTAACTTTATGACGAGGGACTAAAATGGTCATTTCACGGATCAAGCGTGGCGCCCGGCAGCTGCACTGGCGCAAAGCCGCAACATTCCTCCGGGTGGACCGGGCGCAGGAAGCGAAAAAGGCCCAGCACGGCTTCAGCCTGATGGAGGTGCTCATTGCTCTCTTGATCCTGAGCCTCGTTGTGTCGGTCACCGGACCGCGGTTCATTGGTTATCTCTCGCGCGCCAAGGTCCAGACCGCCGACGTCCAAATCGAGAATATTGAGGCGGCAGCTGATCTGTTCCTGCTGGATACTGGACGTTATCCAAGTGAAGCGGAAGGCTTGGAAATTCTCGTCAGAAACACGACCAATGTACCCGGGTGGTCCGGTCCATACCTCAAAGATGGTGAAATTCCTCTGGACCCCTGGGGCGCACCCTATCAGGTCAAGCGCGCCCCCAGCGGACTCGGTATCGAAGTCTATACACTGGGACCAGATGCAAACAGCGCGACCCTGACGGGCGGACAGGCCAGATAGTCTGATACGACCAATACCGGGATCAGGACCTGCCGGTCCCGGGGAACGCTGCGGGAACGCCACTTCGCGTCCGTGCTTGTCGGGTGAACTGGGGCCGTATACGCTTCAAAGCCATGACACACACGCGATCTCTGGTGGCCGCTTCCACCGGCCTGGCGCTCCTGATGCCGCTGGCCTGGGCCGAAACAACGCCCTCGAACCCTCATACGTCGCAGGATATATCAGCCCGCAACGTTCTCGATACGGGCTCCGATATTTTGGGCAGACCCGTTCAGTATCCGACCGGAGAGGCCCAGATACTCGGGTCCGAGATCTTCATTCCTGCGGGTCTGTCGACCCCGTTGCATTTTCATCCGGTTCCACTTCTGGCCTATGTCCAGAGCGGGTCTATTCGTGTCGTCTATGAAGGGTCTGACGAACGGATCTATCGGGCCGGGGACAGCTTTGTTGAAGCCATTAACGTGGTCCATCAGGGCTTCGGCTTGCCACCGGAGGGCGCCCGTCTCATCAGCTTCGATCTGCGCAGCGCTACACTGCCTTCTACGGTCGTTCTGGAAACACACGCGTCTGCAGACCACCCGGCGCCTCTGGTCATCCTGAAGGCCCTGATGTGGCAACGACTTCAAATCATGGAGGCCGTCGCGGCTGAAAAGGTCCGGCTTGGTCTTCCGGTAGAGGTGCCCGAGCGGGAGGCGGAAGTCATCGCCGACTTCATTGCGCTGTCAGCGGCCTTCGATATTCCCGCCTCACAGGCAGAGCATTTTATTCATATGCAGATCGAAGCGGCAAAGACCCTGCAGCGCGCCCTGATCGCCGGAGGAACGTCACAGGCGCCCGACACAGGCCCCTCGCTTGGTCAGCATCTGCGTCCGATGCTCGATCAGCTCAACCCGGTTTTGGCCTCCACCTTAAAGCGGGTGCTGGACGATCTGTCCGACCAGACGCCCCCCACGTCCAGCTTCAGACCGCCTTCATCCGACCCGGCCATGTTACAGGCCTGGTCACAGGCGATCACCGGATTGCCCGGTTATTCGCCTTAAACCTTCCTGTTACAGCCCGCTTTCAGAGTTCCACGATACCCGCCCCCCCTCAGGGCCGTCCGATATCAGCCACATCGATCCAGGTCGCATCTGGACGGAAGGTCAGTGTCGGGGGGTCGAACTGAGAGATCCGAGCACCGCCATTGCCAACACGCCGGTTCCGGCCGAATGACAGCGGTGGCCCTACCGCCCCGAGATACTGATCCAAGGTCTCCAGCTGTTCAGTAAAAACAGACCGACTGAGTGTCCGCCCCGACCGCATCAGCCCCTCCAGAGCCACACTGACCAGAGAATAGGCCTGGGCCTGTAACAGGACGGCCTCAGATGGCGAGATCTGCTTTGATCTCATAAAACGAACGAAAGCATACTGAGAGGCTTGGGGGATCTGGTCCGCCCCGGACGGCAAGGCAACAAAGACCTGTTCGGGAAGCCCCCGTCTCTGATCGGCTGTCAGCGCCTCGAATGCGAACTGGGTCAGAAGCACCGGCTTTGTCTCCGGCAGGCCCGGCAGACAATCAGGCGCCGTGATCAAATAAGCACGGGCCGCCGCCTCATCGACACAGGCCCAGTCTGTCACCCGCACCAGGCCCAGCTCCTGCACCGCAAAGGCCCTGAGGGCCGCCGCCTGTTCCTCAGCTCCCGAATAAAGGCTGTAGGCCCGTCGTCCCAAACCCGTCGGCCCCTGTGTCTGGATCAGCAATACGTCCTGCCCCGGCGCCACCTCCGGAGCGCCCAGGCTCAGCACAAGAAAGGCCTCGTCAATGGCAGTGGCGTTTGACTCGCTGACATAATCAACGGCCAATTGACGCCCATGGATACCCCCCCGCAGATTGATGTCTTCCATCATGCCGTCGACAACCTGGGCAAGCTGTTGGGTTAAGCGCGGGTCCTGGGCAACGGCGCCCCCATACAAAAAAACAAGCCGCAGGCTTTCGTCGGAGATACCGGGATCCTGCGATTGATGGACCGTATCAAGAAACGCCCAAAGCTCTTCGATAGCCTGATCAGACAGGCTGAAGCGCGGCATGGCGACATCAAGGGAATTACCGCTCGGATCGATCCCTTCACGCAGCACCCGTCCAAAACTCTCTAGCGTGTAGGGACCGCGCCGGCGACCGCGTTGACCGATAACATCATAGGGCCGGGTCAACGCCGTTCGAGACAGGTTCGGTGGGAGGATTCCGCGTTCGGGCTTTCCTGTCCCAAACTCGCCATGGCAATTTGAGCATGGAAAAACATTCGCTGGCAACGAGGCCGTCGTCGAGGCGATCTGGGCGGTTGCATCATCCAGCGCTGACCCCCGGTCGCCAAAATAAGTGGCTCTTCCGCGGTCTTCCGGTGACTGGGCCTCAGCCGGGAGGGCCACCAGACA
>CAJXMY010000193.1 GCA_913056435.1 uncultured Hyphomonadaceae bacterium
CAGGGACCGATCCCGTCGCCGATCACAGAAAAAGCGCACGCCATTGGCGCTGGTGAATATCAGCCCCGAGCTCAGCGCGGGGCCGGGCAAGCGGACCTCGGGCTGCGCAACCAGCTCCAGAACCGGCGACACCACGACGCGGAAACCGAGATCGGTCAGGCGTGTCGCGGTTTCAGAGGCCCCGGGCTGGGCCCTCGTAATCATGAGGACCGGCGCGCTCATACATCCTCAAAAACCGGAAGGTTACCACCCGCGTCCTCTCGGATGGAGTCGGCGAGGCGGCGTCCGAGGGCGGCCAGTTCCTCCGGACCAACCCCGATCAGGGCTGTCGCCTCGGCCCGCCATTTGTTGGATCCGTCGGGTGAGAGGACTTCCGCTCTCATTTGCCAGTGCCGGCTCCGCAGGCGCATGTGTGCGGCCATGGCGGTCCGGCAGGATCCATCAAGTTCGGCAAGGAAAGCGCGTTCGGCGATAGCTGCCTGTTGCGTTGGTGCATCATTCAGACTGGCGAGGGCCTCCCGCGCAGCAGGGGCGAGGCGATCCGGACAGGCGGCAACGCCGATAATGCCCTGACCGGCCGCGGGCAGCATATCGTCCACAGCTATGGGCGTGGCCAGATGGTCTAGCTCCAGACGTTCGAGGCCCGCCATGGCCAGAAAGGTGGCGTCGGCCTCTCCAGCTTCCAGCTTCTTGATCCGGGTCTGAACGCTGCCCCTGAACGAAACCATTTTCAGATCGGGCCGCAGGGCCAGGGTCTGGGCCTCGCGGCGCAGGCTCGCCGTGCCGATCACGGCACCCTCAGGAAGGTCTCTCAGGGTCTTAATTCCGGACAGGCTGAGCAGCCCGTCCCGCGGATCGGCCCGTTTGGGGAAGGCGATCAGCGTCTGGCCCTCCGGCAGGAGGCTGGGAACATCCTTGAGGCTGTGGACGCCAATCTCCACCTCGCCCGCATCAACCGCCCGATCGATTTCGCGCGTAAATAAGCCTTTTCCGCCGGAATTGATCAGGCGTTCGGTCGTCAACTGATCACCCTTGGTGGAAAACGTCACAATCTCACCGCGGACCCGGCCTTCGGACACCTCCTCGAGGCGCCTGGCAATCAGGCGGGCCTGATATAATGCCAGGGGTGAACCACGGGTACCGATGCGCAAAGTCAGCGTTTCTGTCATGTGAACGTCCCTTCTTTCACTTTTCCAGCTAAGCGACTGACGCGCGCGACGCAAGCATTGCCGCATGGAAACACCACCTTTCGTTGATGGCCTGGGCGGCGTATAGGCGAGGAATGTTAGAGACCTGTACAGTCCTCGGGATCGAGTCGAGTTGTGACGAAACGGCGGGGGCGGTCGTCCGCCTGGAAGGTCGCCGGGTTCGAATTTTGTCGGAGACGGTCCTCAGCCAGACAGAGGTCCATGCGCCCTATGGAGGGGTCGTCCCGGAGATCGCCGCCCGGGCGCATGTGGACATCGCCGATGAAATTGTTCGCAAAGCGATCCATGACAGTGGGGTCAGGCTCAGCAATCTGGATGCGGTCGCGGCAACCTCGGGTCCGGGCCTGATTGGCGGTGTCCTTGTCGGGATGATGACTGGTAAGGCTCTGGCTCTGGCCGCGGGACTTCCCTTCATTCCGGTCAACCATCTGGAGGGACATGCCCTTTCACCGAGACTGGATCAGCCTTGCGAGTTCCCATATCTGCTGCTGCTTGTGTCGGGTGGTCATTGCCAGTTCATCGATGTGCGAGGTCTGGGCCAGTATCGGCGCCTTGGCACCACACTGGATGACGCGGCGGGAGAAGCCTTTGACAAGTTGGCCCGGACCCTTGGGATTGGTTTTCCGGGTGGCCCGGCGGTTGAAGCCTTGGCAATGAAAGGAAATCCAGAGCGGTTCGCCTTGCCGCGTCCGCTGCTGAACCGGCCAGATCTTGATTTCAGCTTTGCAGGCCTGAAGACGGCTGCAGGCCGGATCGCCGACGATCTGACGTCGGATGATGAGACGGGGCGGGCTGATCTGTGTGCCAGCTTTCAGGCTGCGATCGCCGATTGCCTCTCTGCAAAGACGGCGCGCGCCCTTGAGCAGTTTGAAGCCGGGCCCGATGGCATCAGGCGCCTGGTTGTTGCCGGCGGCGTGGCCGCCAATCAGGTTCTCCGTCGGGCGCTGGCGCAGGCCGCCGAGCGGGCCGGGGCCACTCTGTTTGCGCCGCCTCTGAGGCATTGTACGGACAATGCGGCGATGATTGCTCTGGCGGGTGCGGAGAGATTTCGGGCGGGACTGTTTGAACCGGATGGCCTGAGCTTCAAGGCAAGACCCCGCTGGCCACTGGACGAAGAGTCTGCCCGCCTTGAGCCGGCATATGGAAGTGGAAAAAAAGGGGCGAAGGCCTGAACCTGAAAGGTCAGAATTTGAAGGCGGACCGAAGCTGGATCCCGGCCTCTGTCTGCTCTTCCGGGGCGAGTTCAATCAGCTCCCGCTCGGTTGTTCCAATCCGGACCGCGCCGCCGACGCTTATACGGGGGGTAATCAGGAAATCAGCGCCCGCCGACATCTCCTCACTGGGAAGCGGGGTGCTGCCATCGCGAGATGTCAGGTCGACACTCACACTCCAGCGATCGCCTTTGACCCAGGACAGGTTGAAGCTTTGGGATGGCGCCGCCTGCCAACTGGGGGCGGTCATGTCGTTACTGGAAAAGGTAAATTGCTGATACCAGTCGGGCTGCGCCTCATCGGTTTCCGATATCGTCGGCGCGGGCATCGATGGCAATGCCTCCTGCGCCACCGCAGGGGTGCCGACAGCTATCAAAAACGTCAGTGACAGAACGGCCGATTTCATAACCCTCTCCTTAACCCCTCTGATAATCACACAAACCGTTAAAAAAACCTTAATTCTCTGAAAAGCCGAATATTTGTGTCGATAGTGTGATTTCGACAACAATTCCCTCTGATTTCGACCGGAATGGCGATCCTTTCAGCTCCTCCGAATAGTAGGATAGCCCGATTCCCGCGGTTTGGGAGATCGGAAAAGCGCCGCCGACGCGCCAGCTGCGGGCGTTGGGGCGGGGGCTGGCGATCTCGGTTTCACCATAGCGGAGCGCCAGGGCCAGGTTACCAAGCTGCCGGCTCAGACCCGCTGACCAGGCTTCATAGTCCCCGGCCAGAAGGCCGTCATCGCTTTTCAGCCAGGAGATGCCGGCGGTCCAGTCGTGACGTTCCAGGCGAATGCCCGCCGACCAGGTCTCGACAGTATCCCTGTACAGCGGCGATGGTACAGAGGCCTCCAGTTCTCCGCGGGACCAGCCAAGCGAGCCCTCCAGCCGCAGATCCTGATCCCGGATGTAACGCGAGCCATTCAGCGCGACTTCGACTGTGTTGCTGACATCGCCTTCCGCCAGCCTGATCCGTCGATCGAGGCCGTCAGCATTGGCATCCGGCGTGAAGGACACCCCCGCGCGAAGGCCCAGCAGTCTGGGCGTGGCATAAGAGAGTTTCGCGCTTGGCCCGGTCAGGTCATGGCGCGTCCGCAGCAGGCTGAGGCCAGAGGGATCCAGAAGCGCAGAATCAAGACGGGCGTGGGACAGCACCCCTGGGGCCCCCTCATGGAAACGGGCAGCCACGCCGCGATCCTTGCCCACACGAAGCTCGCCATACCCGCCATCGATTTGAACATACGCGGTTTCCAGCCGGCTGCGCAGGGCTGGCTGGTCCAGAGGCGTGCCGGTCCCTATAGCTGAAAAGGCCCCCATCGGTTCGCCAGAGGCGTTGCCGAACTCGCCCGAACCGCCCGGTCTCTGCGGGTGATCAATCTGACTGCGTAGGGCGGTGCGAAATCGCAGACGCGTGCCATTGTCGAGGAGCTTTTCGGCCTCAGCGGTCAAGCTGAATTCGCCAAGCATTGTCTGAGACTGGGCGGCATTCTGATCATCGCTGATGGGCGTGATGACGATGACCCCCTCGAGACCGAGTTCGAAGTCCGTCGGGGCCTCGGCGAAGGCCTGAGGGGACAGGACGGTGAGCGTCAGGGCGGGGACGAGAGTTGAATAAAGAAGTCGCATCGGGTTCCTTTCGACACAATGCAGTAGATCGCAGATCGCCACTGGCAGGGCGTGTTGGAGATGTTATAGGTGATGATTGTCAACAGGGTCTTGCCACCGGGAAGTGATGGAATGAAGGCACATGCAATCGTTATTTCCGGCTTGAGCAGCTTATTGCTCTTGTCCGGATGCATATTCGGCGGAAACGACCGGGCGGGGCCCGAAGTGATCGATGAAATCACGGGAGGGGCGAACCCTTATTTGTGGCGCGCGAGCCTCGATACGCTGAAGGATTTGCCACTTGTTGACCTCAAACCTGGACTCTGCAGAAGATGTCCTGCCTATACGGTGGTCGCCACATACCAAAAATCGAAGAGGTAACTCGAGACATGAGGAAACACACATCAAACACATATAAACCGACATGAAACACGTCTGAGAAAAATGTGTAGATAGTGAGTGCACCCGCCGCCTCCTC
>CAJXMY010000194.1 GCA_913056435.1 uncultured Hyphomonadaceae bacterium
TCGGCCAGCCGCCAGTCTGGACGACCGAAGAAAAGCTGCGCCGCCAGGATCAGTGCGAGGCCGCCAAAAATACCCCTGAGCGCTCCACCGGACAGCGCCCCGGTGGCCAGTTGCCCAAGCACCGCTCCCGCAACGATCCAGGGTGCCCAGCCCGACACGACGGCCCAGTCAACGGCGCCCCTCTGATGGTGGGCCCAGACCGAGCGGGCCGATGTTAAAATGATGGTCGCCAGCGAGGTCGCGATGGCCACATGCGCCGCGCTCTCTCCATATCCGAGGGCATCGAAGAGCAGAATCAGGACGGGCACGATCACCGCGCCGCCACCAATGCCGAACAGGCCGGCAACGAAGCCACTGAACAGGCCACAGGCCACAAGGGCCGCGATCAGACCGGCATAAGAGGAGATCAGCTCGCTCATCCTGTGCGGGGTACGGCCTTTGTGGTCCGCTGTGAAGCCTCCTCAGGCCGGCACATCGGTCACTACGGCCTCCAGCGCCGCGTCCAGCACGTCCAGGCCGGCCCCCGGCCGATGCCCCTCCTCGCTTAGAATCCGGCGCCATCGCCGGGCTCCGGGACGGTCCCGAAACAGGCCAAGCATATGTCGTGTCATCGAGGCCAGCCGGAGGCCGGACGCCAGTTGATCCGCCACATAAGGACGATAAGCCAGAACGGCCTCCGCCGGAGTGATCACCGGCAGAGCCGGATCGAACAGAGTGTGATCGACCGCCCCCAGAAGCGACGGTGTCTGATAGGCCGCCCGCCCGAGCATAACACCATCAAAAACCTGAAGGTGCGCCATACACTGATCCAGACCGGTGATCCCACCATTCAAAACAAATTTCAGAGCCGGATAGGCCGCCTTCACCTCCGCAACCAGATCATAGTCAAGCGGCGGAATTTCCCGGTTCTGCTTGGGGGACAGCCCGCTCAGCCAGGCTTTTCGGGCATGGACGGTAAAAACAGTGCAGCCGGCCGCAGCCACCGCCTCAACGAACCCGAACAGGGTCTCACGGGGGGGATCGTCATCCACGGCGACACGGCATTTCACGGTCACCGGAATGGAGACCGCGCCGGCCATTGCCCGCACGCAGGCGGCGACCGTCGCCGGCTCGCGCATCAGACAGGCCCCGAACGCCCCGGACTGAACCCGGTCCGACGGACAGCCGCAATTGATGTTGACCTCGTCATACCCCATGGCTTCGGCAATCCGCGCGGCCTCGGCCATTTTGTCCGGCTCATTGCCTCCAAGCTGAAGGACAACCGGGTGCTCGACATCGGAGAAACCGATCAGGCGGGCCCGGTCACCATGGATCACGGCGTCGGCCGTGACCATTTCCGACCACAGGCGGGCCTTCCGGCTCAGCTTACGATGGAAGACGCGGCAATGCCGGTCGGTCCAGTCCATCATCGGGGCGACAGAAAAACGATAGTCTGGCGAAACGTGCGACGTCACGACCCTGACCCTTCCGGTTGATCCAGACCGGTGGACACCGGTCGACAGGGGTTTTAGCCCCCCTGCCGGGCTTGTGCCCATCCCCCAGCCGCAGTCCGCCGGAAAACCGGCGTCGATCCGTGCCATACATGCCTTTAAAACAGGCCGAGGCTCAGCCCCGCGGCGAGAGTCTGACCCATCTCCCGGCACAGGGCCAGATCTTCCGGCGTGATCTGCTTGGGCGCCAGAATCTCCGCTTCGGTCTGGCTGCGTGTACAGATGACGAGGGGCGGCTGGATCTCCTTCAGGCGCCAGCCGGTGACAATGCGCTCCAACTGCCGCGCGGCGCCGTATCCGTCCGAGCCGGCACAGATCATGTGGGCGTAGGGCCGTCCTTCGAGCCGCCCGAGCAGCGGGTAATAGCTCAGGTCGAAGAAGGCTTTCATCTCCCCGCTCAACGCCGCAAGATTTTCAGGACCGACAAAAATATAGCCGTCCGCCCTCAGCATCTGGTCTGTCCCGGCCTCGGCCACAGGCAGAAGACAGACCTCGCACTCCGCCTGCGCCGCCTCTGCGGCTGCGCGCGCCATCTGGGCAGACCCGCCCGTGCGAGAATGATAAAGGATCAACAGCTGTGTCATCAGGTCCCCAGACCTAAACGTGTGCCACGGGTCAGGACAAGTCCCCCCGCCGCCGGCGCGCATGGCTTGAGCTGACACGCGTCTCGCCTTATCCCCGGTCAACAGCATCACCAAACAGGACCTCGCCAGCATGACAGCGCCCATTTACCTGACATCTGGAGACCCGGTCGGGGAGCTCGTCCTTGATCGTCCGGGCAAGCGAAACGCCCTGTCCATTGCGATGTGGGCGGAGATCCCGCGCCTCATCGCCCAGGCCGAGCAGGACACAGATATCAAGGTGCTCCTGCTCCATGGCGGCCTGTCGGGAAGTTTCGCCGCCGGGGCCGACATTAGCGAATTCTCTGATATCTACGACACCCGGGACCGCGCCCGCGAGGCCGGCGCGATCATAGCCCGGGCTCTGGCCGCGCTGGAGGCGTGCCGCAAGCCCATTCTCTCGGCGATCGAGGGCGCCTGTGTGGGCGGCGGTGTCAGCCTCGCCCTGGCAACCGATTACCGGATCGCCGCCGACACGGCACGCCTCGGCATCACCCCCGCGCGCCTCGGCCTGGTTTACCCGCCCAGTGACACCCGTCGCCTCATCGCCGCACTTGGTGAGAGCCGGGCGAAGGAGCTGCTCTTTACCGGACGTCTCCTGCCGGCGGATGAGGCGCATGGTCTGGGACTGATTGACCGGGTCGCGGCCGACGGCACCGCGCGCCAGGTCGCCCACGCGCTGGCCCTGCAGATCGCGGAAAATTCGCAATGGTCTGTCCGCGCGATCAAGGACATGATCCGCGGGCTGTCCTCGGGGTGGGCCGATGACGCGACCGCGGCGACCGACCTGTTCCTGGACGGCTTCGAACAGCCGGACTTCCGCGAAGGCGAAGCCGCCTTTCTTGAAAAACGCCGACCGGACTTCAAGTTTCGCTAGCGTCCATGTCCGTCAGCTCTGTCCAAACAGCCTTCAAAGCCTTTCGGCGACACCTTCCATCCCGCCCGCGCATCTATGTCGGCGGCGGGCCCGGCGCCCCGCTCGCCCTGGCCGAAGCGCTGAGCGCAGACCCGGATCTGGCGGCCGGCGTGACCTTTGTCGGGCCCTGGATCCCGGGGCTCGATCAGACGGACTGGGCGAGCCTCCATGCTGATGCGTATGGCGAAACCAGCTTTGTCGGCCCGGTCTGGCACCGCAGCCTTGAGCAGGGCAAAACGCGCGTTCTGCCGCTGACCTACAGTCAGACATGGTCCTGGCTGTGCCACACGCCGCTGGACGGCGCCATTCTGGTGACCAGCCCGACATCCCCTCTGGGACGCCTCTCCTTTGGCGTTGCACCGGATTTTGGTCCGGCTTTGACTCGCCGGGCGGATCTGCCGATCCTGGCCCTGACCACGCCTCATATGCCTGCACCGGCCCAGAGCCCCACCTTCAAAGCGGACCGGGCGTGGCAGATTGTCGACACCACAACCAACCTTGCCGGTCGAAGCCGGTCCGATCCGAATGACAATATGCGCGACCTCGGCCAGCAGGTGGCCCGGCTGATCGGCGATGGCGACACGCTGCAGATCGGGATCGGACGGGTCCCCGGAGCGATCCTCGCCAGCCTTCACCAACATCGGGGGCTGCGATTTCATTCGGGCCTGATTACCGATGACGTCCTCGCACTCATGGAGGCGGGAGCGGTGGCCCGTCATGCCGGTTCGATCGCAACCGGTATCGCCTGGGGCAGTCCGGAGCTGTATCGTCGCTGCGCGGAGGACCCCTGCTTCAGCTTCCACCCGGTATGTCACACCCATGAGGCCACTGTCCTGGCAGCCATCCCCCGTTTCAAAGCCGTCAATTCAGCCATCGGGGTCGACCTCTGGGGACAGGCCAATGCCGAGACCGTCAACGGACGGCCAGTCTCGGGAATCGGAGGATTGTCCGACTTTCTGCGTGGCGCCCGTTCCAGCCCGGGCGGCCGCGGCATCCTCGCCCTGCCCGCGACGGCCCGACAGGGTACGGTCAGCCGCATTACAGCAGAACTCCCCGCCGGGGACATCACCCTGAGCCGATACGATGTGGACATGGTGGTCACGGAATATGGGGTGGCCGACCTTGGTGGACGGACAGCCGAGGAACGGGCGCAGGCGCTCATCGCCATTGCAGCGCCGGCTTTTCGGGACGAGCTCGCGGCCCGCTGGGAACAGATCTTATCGCGCCGCGGGGGTGTTTAACGCGTCCATGCCCCGGAGGCCGTCGAGCGATATCCAAGTGCCTGATAGGCCGCGTCAATCAAGCTTTGGCCACGTTCATTGACCAGAAGCCTGTATTCATCAAGGTTCAGAGGGAAGAGAGATTCTTCACGGTTACGCTTCACACGCATGGCATTATCATCGATTTTCT
>CAJXMY010000195.1 GCA_913056435.1 uncultured Hyphomonadaceae bacterium
CGGTCATGACGGTCACGCTGACCTGCGACCACCGCGTGATTGGCGGCGCCGAGGGCGCCCGCTGGCTCGCGGCCTTCAAGCGCTATGTCGAAACCCCTGAGAGCATGCTGCTCTGATCCCGGGAGAGCCTGATGTCCGATTTTGACCTCATCATTGTGGGCTCCGGCCCCGGTGGCTATGTCGCCGCCATTCGCGCCAGCCAGCTCGGGCTGAAGACGGCCGTCGTCGAGAAGGAAAATCTCGGCGGGGTCTGCCTTAACTGGGGCTGCATTCCGACCAAGGCCCTGCTGCGTTCGGCTGAAGTGCTGCACCTGGCCCGCACGGCGGGCGACTTCGGTGTGAAGGTCGACAAGGTCAGCGTCGATCTCGAAGCCATCGTCAAGCGGTCGCGTGGCGTCGCTGGCCAGCTGTCTGGCGGCGTGAAGCACCTGATGAGGAAGAACAAGATCACGGTGATCGAAGGCACCGCCAGGCTCGAAAAGGGCACGCCTGCGCCGAAAGTCATCGTCAAGGACATCAAGGGCAAGGACACGACCTATTCGGCGAAACATGTGATCCTCGCCACCGGCGCGCGCGCCCGGGCGATCCCGCAGGCCGGGATGGAGCCTGATGGCAAGCTGATCTGGACCTATCGCGAAGCCATGGTACCGGACACGCTGCCCAAGCGTCTTCTGGTCATTGGCTCTGGCGCGATCGGCATCGAATTCGCCAGTTTCTACAATGAGCTCGGCTCCGACGTGACCGTCGTCGAGGCGGTCGACCGGATCCTGCCGGCCGAGGATGCCGAGATCGCCGCCTTCGCCCACAAGGCTTTCGAGAAGCAGGGGCTGACCCTGCACACCGGCGCCCAGGTCAAGGGCCTGACCCGGAAGACCGACAGTGTGGTCGCCGAGATCGGGCTGAGCGGGAAAACCGAGACGCAGGAATTCGACCGCGTCATCCTCGCCATAGGCATTGTTGGCAATGTCGAGGGACTTGGGCTGGAGAGCCTTGGTGTGAAAGTTGAACGCAGCCATATTGAGGTCGACGGCTTTGGCCGGACCGGCGTCCCGGGCCTGTACGCCATTGGCGACCTGACCGGTGGCCCGTGGCTGGCGCACAAGGCCTCCCATGAAGGGGTGATCTGCGTGGAAGGCATCGCCGGGGCGAACACGGCCCATCCGTTCGATGCGTCCAATGTCCCGGGCTGCACTTACAGCCATCCGCAGGTGGCCAGCGTCGGTCTCACCGAAGCAAAGGCGAAGGAAACCGGGCGCAAGCTCAAGATCGGCAAATTCCCCTTCATCGGCAATGGCAAGGCGATTGCGCTGGGCGCCGGGGATGGCCTGGTCAAGACCATCTTCGATGCTGACACCGGCGAGCTGCTGGGCGCGCATATGGTTGGCGCGGAAGTGACCGAGCTCATCCAGGGCTATGTCATTGCCCGGCAGGGGGAGCTGACCGAGCTCGATCTGATGCACACCATCTTCCCGCACCCGACCCTGTCGGAAATGATGCATGAAAGCGTCCTCGCCTCACAGGGCCAGGCCTTGCACATTTAGAGGGCTGCAGCGCGCATTGACGGTCCTCGCGGTGCGGGTCACCTTGCGACTATGCCAGACCTTTCCCCCCGGACCGCGGACACAACGCGCCTGCATCTGCGCGGGGAGTTGCTGACCCCGCTCTGCGAGGGAGGGTTATGGTGGCCAGACCGATCGACGCTGATCGTGTCGGACCTCCACTTCGAAAAGGGGTCCGCCTTTGCACGCCGGGGGCAATTATTGCCCCCCTATGACACGGCCGCGACCCTGACAGTTGTCGAACATCTGGTCGCCACCCTCAAGCCCGTGACCATCATCTCCCTTGGGGACAGTTTTCACGACGGCGGAGCGGAGGCCCGGTTGTCGGACAAGGATACGGCACGCATCCGGGCGCTCACCCGGGCGCATGACTGGATCTGGGTCGAGGGCAATCATGATCCCGACCCGCCGGAAGCGCTGGGAGGACGAACAGCGCGAATCCTGAATGTCGGGCCTCTGGTGTTCCGACACGAGCCAACAGGCGAGGTCGGGGAGGTCTCCGGTCACCTGCACCCGGTCATGCGCCTGTCCGGGCCGCATCGGACCCTGCGCCGCCGGTGTTTTGTCAGTGATGGCTGCCGGCTGGTCATGCCGGCCATGGGGGCGTTCACAGGGGGGCTGAATGTCCTCGACCCGGCCTTTTCTTCGGCTTTTCCCGGGGGAGGGATGATGGTATTCGCTATGGGGGGGGACCGCGTTGTTCCGGTGCGCCGGGACAAGCTCGTGCCAGACCGGCGCCGTGTGTCGACGGGGGTCTGGCGGTATGACGGATCGGCGGTACAACGCCGCCAGAGAGTGGAGAGAAAGGGACCTGAGGATGGAAAATCTGACCCAGACCGTTGATGTTGTCGACCTGTGGAGCGCGTATGGGCCCATGGCCATCGGCTTTGCCGCCCGCGCCGCCGGGGCCCTCATCGTTCTGATCATTGGATTGAGACTGGCGGGCTGGCTGTCGCGGCTGGTGCGGCGCCTGTCAAACCAGCATTCCGGCATCGATCCGACGCTGGGCTATTTCTTCGGGTCTCTGGTCCGGTGGTCGGTGATCGCGGCGGTCGCGATTGCGGTCCTGCAGGTCTTCGGGATCCCGGCCACCAGCTTCGTAGCCGTGCTCGGGGCGCTGACTCTGGCGATTGGTCTGTCCCTGCAGGGCGCGCTCGGCAATATCGCGTCGGGCGTCATGATCATGATTTTCCGTCCCTACAAGCTTGCCGACTATATATAAATGGCCGCTGAGGCGGGCACGGTGAAAGACATCAACCTGTTCCAGACGGTTCTGGCGACCATCGACAATGTCATGATCATGGTGCCCAACAGTCAGGCCATTGATGGCGTGATCAAGAATTACAGTGGCTATGAGACCCGCCGCGTCGATATCCTGTTTGGCATCGACTATGACGATGATATGGACAAGGCTCTGGGCATCATCTCGTCTCTGATCGAGGCCGATGACCGGATATTGCGTGATCCGGAACCCTTTGTCCGCGTGGTTAATCTCGGCTCAAGCTCAGTCGATATCCAGACCCGGACCTGGGTCAATGCGCCGGACTTTTTCAACGTCAAATTTGACCTGATCAAAAAGGTCAAGGAGGCCTTCGATGCGCAAGGGATCACCATTCCCTATCCGCATCAGGTGGAGATCCGGAAAGCCGGTTAAACGACCCGTCTGGCCGGTGTCGCGATATGGTCTCCGGCCCGGCGGTGAGCCCTGTCGTCGCATGCGGCCACAGACCGGGGCACCCGCCTGATGCCCCAACGGAAAGCCACGGGCCGGCGGTCGGCTGTCTTCCCGAAGCCGATCAAGGCCCTATAAGTCCAAGCAAGGACAACGATAAAAGGGAGGCTGGGTCATGGACGTGGATCAGCTTATGTTCAGGGATGGCCTGATGCAGGGAGAACGGATCCTTGTCACCGGTGGCGGCACCGGGCTGGGCAAGGAAATGGCCGAGGGCTTTCTGAAGCTCGGCGCGGAGGTCCATATTTGCGGTCGCCGCGGTGGGGTCTGTGAGGCCACGGCCGCGGAGCTGATGGAGCGCCATGGTGGCAAGGTCGTCGCACACGCCTGCGACATCCGGGTGGCTGAGGCGATCACGGAAATGAATGACGTCATCTGGAGCCAGCATGGCCCCCTGACCGGGCTGGTCAACAATGCGGCGGGCAATTTCATTTCCCGGACCGAGGATCTGTCGGTGCGCGGTTTTGATGCCATTGCGAACATCGTGTTTCGCGGAACCTTTTACATGACGCACGATATTGGCAAGCGTTGGATTTCGGAAGGCCGCCGGGGCAATGTCATCTCGATCCTGACCACGTGGGTGTGGAATGGAGGGCCCTTTGTGGTGCCGTCATCCATGTCGAAATCGGCGGTCAACAGCATGACCCAGTCACTCGCCGTGGAATGGGGGCCGCATGGGCTGCGGTTTAATGCCATTGCCCCGGGGCCGTTCCCGACCGAGGGCATGACCAAGCGCCTCGCGCCGGGCGCAGAGTCGACCGAGGACATGAACCGCGATGGCGCCAACCCGATGGGGCGGATTGGCCGCATGCATGAACTGGTTAATCTGGCGGTGTTCCTGATGGGACCCGGGGCCGAGTATGTGAACGGTCAAACCATTGCCATTGACGGGGCGGCCTACAACGCCACGGGGGGAAATTTTTCCCGCCTGTCGCAGTGGAGCGACGAAGACTGGACTGCGGCCCGGGAGGCCATTCAGGCAACCAATGCAAAAGACCGGGCGCAGCGAACGGTTTAAGCGGCGCGCCGCGGAACGCTTTGAAGGAGACAGAGATAGATGTCAGATCGTTTTTCAGTGGCGGGGCGGCTGGCCCTCGTTACGGGAGCCTCGTCGGG